>CAIYWM010000423.1 GCA_903929895.1 uncultured Alphaproteobacteria bacterium | reverse complement strand
GCGCCGCGCAACGCTCCGCCGGCACCAGTGCGAGGAAGTCCTGCACCTCGGCCAGGGCCAGCGCCGGCACGTCGATCTGACGCTCGGTCGCGGCGAAGGCGCCGACGGCTTCGATGAAGTCGCGCTCGGTCGCGCCCTCTGCGAGAATGATTGGCGGCTTCAGCGTGCCATGGAAGCCATAGAGTCTCGGATCGGCAACGATCGCCGACAGACGCTCATGAGGAAGGCCGCTCACCGGGACGAGATCGCGGGCCTCGCCCGTGTCCGCATTACGTCCCAGCCACCGGCTGGCGGCCACGGCCAGCCCCTCCTCCGCGCGCGGCGCGTAATAGAGGGCGTAGCGGGGCAGCGCCGGGGTGTCGTTCATGCATTGGCTCAAGCGGTTGCTCCCGCCCGACGACCGATCATGGCGAGACGGAGCCTGCTCGAGATCCAGTCGATGACGGAAACTGTAACCAGGATCATCAGAATGATGAAAGCCACCCGTTGCCACTCCGCCTGGGCGATCTCATTGGCAAGATAGAGTCCGATACCGCCCGCGCCCACGATTCCGATGATGGTGGCGGAGCGCGTGTTGCTTTCGAAGTAGTAGAGGACCTGGCTCATGAGCACCGGCATCACCTGCGGCAGAATGCCGAAGCGGAAGCTGTGCAGCTCCGATCCCCCGGCGGACAGCACGCCGTCGACCGGCTTGCGATCCGACGCCTCGATCGCTTCCGAGAACAGCTTGCCGAAAGAGCCGAAGTCCGAAGTCATGATGGCCAGGATGCCCGCAAAGGGTCCGAGGCCGACAACATTGATCCAGATGAGAGCCCAGATCAGCGTATCGACACCGCGTATCGTGTCGAGGAAGCGTCGGCTCGTGAAATGAAGGATGCGATTGGCAACGACGTTCTTCGCGGCAAGCATGCTCATGGGAAGCGCCAGAATCGCCGCACCGAGGGTGCCAAGGAATGCGATGGCCAGGGTCTCGGCGAGCGCCGAGGCGAAGTGCCAGAGCTGACTGCCGGGATCGGGAGGCATCATCAACACCACGACGATTCCCAGCTTATCAAGCCCGTCGACGAACTTTGTTGGCGAAAAGCCGAAGCGCCACAGCGTGTAGATCGCCAAAGCGGCTCCGCCGACGACGACGGCCAGCGAGAAACACCGCTCGGCAATCGGCGCCTGGAACGCCTGCGGGTAGCGGCGCTTCAGCTCGGACCTGTCGGCCTCTCCGAGGCTGCGAATCTTTCCTGCAGGCTTGCTCACCGGGTGTCTCCTACGATCCCGAGCAGCCGATGACGCAGCATCTCGGTCAGCCAGTCGATCAGGAAGACCGTACCGATGATGATGACCAGAATCGCGCTCACATCGGCGTAGTAGAACTGCCGGATGGACGAGATCAGTTCCTTGCCGATTCCCCCCGCGCCGACGAACCCGAGCACCGTCGCGCCGCGCACGTTGATCTCGAACCGCAGCAGGGAATAGCTGACAAAGTTCGACAGCACCTGCGGCACCACGCCGAAACGGATGGCCTCGACATAGTTCGCGCCGCTCGCCGTCAGGCCTTCGACCGGGTGCATGTCGACATTCTCGACGACTTCCGAGAACTGCTTGCCCAGCGCGCCCGCGGTGTGGATCGCGATGGCGAGGACGCCCGGCATCGGACCGAAGCCGAAGGCGTAGACGAACATCAGGGCGAAGACGATCTCAGGGAAAGTCCGGCAGAACTCGAGCGAACGCCGCGCGACGAACCGCACCGGAGTCGACTTTGTCAGGTTTGCGGATGCCAGGAAGCAGAGGACGAATCCCGCCATTGCCCCGGCCAGCGTACCGACATAGGCAACCAGCAGCGTGTCCCACAGAAGTGCCAGCCACCCATCGAAGTTCCAGAACCACTCGACCATGTCGGCGGCGAACGTCTCGAAGCGCAGGCGCGGCAGGATATCGTAGAAGTAGCTGGCGAACCGCGGCAGCCCCGACCAGAATTTCACGAGATCGACCTGGCCGGCCCACATCGACAGCAATGTGCAAACCGCCAGCAGTGCAAGACCGCCGATGGTCCAGCGTCGCTTGACCGCGATTGCGGCACGATAGGCATCGGCCAGCGGCGCAAGTTGCGCCGGCGGCAGTATCGCCAGGGTCTTCGCCATATGGTCCGCCACGCCTCGGTCGACGAACCGTCAGCCCTTCTTGCGGCGCAGTTCCTCAAGGTACTTGTTGAGCTCGATGAACTCGAGATAGTCCTTGTGACCGACCGGAACGAAGGCGAGATCCTTGCCGTCCGACAGCTTGTCGAACGCAGCCTTGTCCTTCTTGTTGGCGTTGTAGAAGGCGTCGGCAATCGCCTTCTTGAGGTCGTCGGGCATGTCGTTGAGATAGGCGAAGGGGGATCCGGCAAGCAGCGGCGACTTCCAGACGATGCGGAAGTCCTCGTACTTCATCGGCGAACCGTCGGCCTTCTTGAGCATGCCCTTGTTGAGCATGCGTGTAAGGTTGGAGTCGGTATCGGAGTTCCACCAGTTGGTGGCCGCATCGACCGTGCCCTGGGTCATGGCGAGCACAGCGTTCTCATGGCTGCCGGTCACCTGGGCCACCGAGAAGAACTTGTCGGGGGCCTTGCCCTCCCTGTTCATGAAGAACACCGGCGCCTTGTAACCGGATGTCGACTCGACATCGACCAACCCGAGCTTCTTGCCCTTCAGGTCGTCGAGGCTCTTGTAGGGACTGTCGGCCTTCACATAGACGACCGAATAGTAGCCGATCGAGCCATCCTGGTTCTGCGTGGTTCCAAAGGCCACGGTATTGCCACCCGAGACGGCATAGGCCCGGGCATAGGAGCCGGGACCATAGAAGCCGACATGAATCTGGCGGTTCTTTTGACCCTCGATCACTGCGGTATAGTCGTTGGCGACACGCAGCGTGACCTTGGTGCCGAGTTCCTTCTCGAGATACTTGACGAAAGGACCGAACCGGTCGACGACGCCGCCCGCATTCTCGGCGGGAACGATGGCCACGACGATCTCGGGATACTTGGCTTTCCAGTCCTGCGCATTCGCGGCGAAAGGCACGGCGAGAAGCACACCCGCCGTGGAGGCGAGAACTGAACGACGCTTGATCATGATGGTACTCCGTCTGGATGGCGTGATTTGGCGCGGTGTGCCGGCGTCAGGCGACCGCAAGCGAGGGCCGATAGGGGACGACCGGGGCGGGCAAAGCCGTGCCCGCGGTATCCATGATCTCACCGGCATCCAGCCCATACAGGCTGCGGGCGACCTCGTCGGTGAGGGCTTGCGGCACGTCATCGAAAACCACGCGGCCCTGAGCCATGCCAATCAGCCGATCGCAGTAGGCACGCGCCGTATCGAGGGAGTGCAGGTTGCAGATCACCGTGATTCCAAACTGCTTGTTGATACGCTGCAGCGCATCCATGACCATCCTGGTGTTGCGCGGATCGAGCGAGGCGATGGGCTCGTCTGCCAGGATCATGTCGGGCTCCTGCACCAGCGCCCGCGCGATGGCGACGCGCTGCTGCTGGCCGCCCGACAGTGTGTCGGCTCGCTGGGCCGCCAGGCCCGCCATGTCGAACTGATCGAGACTGGAGAGCGCAACCGCGCGGTCGTGCTCGCTCCAGAGATTGAGGAGGGCCGGCAAGGTGCCGACATAACTCAGGCGGCCCATCATGACGTTGGTCAGTACGTCGAGGCGGCCGGCAAGGTTGAACTGCTGGAAGACCATGGCGCAGCGGGCGCGCCAGGCGCGCAGCGGCCGGCCGCGCAGAGCCGTCACGTCGGTATCGCCAAACAGGATGCGGCCCGAGGTCGGATCGCCCAGGCGGTTGATCATGCGCAGGAGGGTCGACTTGCCGGCGCCGGAACGGCCGATCACGCCGACCATCTGGCCCGACGGCACGACGAGCGAGACGCTGTCGACGGCCTTCTTGCCGCTGAAGCTCTTGGTAACGCCTTCCAGTCGCAGCATCCGGCCTCCGGGTCCTACACTGGAGGCTCGGTACCGGCCGCAGGCTTCTTCCGTGCGACGTTTGGGTTACAGACCGAAGACAGTGGTGGAGAAGAACGTCACACCCTGTGAGTCTGCCGGTCGTCGCCTACTTGTGGCCGAGCATCCGCAGGGCCTGCAGCATCGTCGGCGTCGGCATGCCGAGGGCGAGGCTTTCGGGGGGCGCCGCCGCCGCCATCGCCCGATAGGCCGTGGCCAGCGCCTCGCCGTCGGTGAGCGATGGCCACGATTTCACGACCGCGAGACCCGCCCGGATCATCTGGGCTGTCACCACGATTTCGCTCGGTTCGCTGGCTTTGGACGTCATGGGCCTGCACTCGCACTCGGTGCCCGGGACTATGCGGCAGAATCCTTACAATGCGCTTTCGCCACGCCTGAAGCCCCGTTCAGGCCGCATCCGAGGCCGGCAAGGTCACCGTGAAGGTCGAGCCCTTGCCCGGCACGCTCTGGATGTCGAGCCGCCCGCGGTGGCGATTGACCACATGCTTCACGATGGCGAGGCCCAGGCCCGTCCCACCGAGTTGGCGCGAGCGGGCGGTGTCGACGCGGTAGAAGCGCTCGGTGAGCCGCGGCAGATGCGCGGCGGGAATGCCGTCGCCCTCGTCCTTCACCGCGACAGCGACGCGGTCCGTGCCCGACGGACGAACCTCGACGCGGACGGACGTGGCCGGCCGCGCATACTTGACCGCATTGTCGATCAGGTTCTGGAAAACGATGATCAGCTCGTCGTGGTCGCCGATGGCCCGCGGCAGCTCGGGCGGCAGGTCGAGTTCGATCCTCACCTTGCGCGAGGAAGCCTTGAGCTGCAGCAGGTCGAGCACCGAACGCAGCACCTTGTCGAGATCGACGGCGGCGGCGGGCCTTGCATGCTCGTGCTGCTCGATTCGCGACAGCATCAGCAGGTCGTCGACCAGGCGGCGCATGCGGTCGGCCTGCTCGGCCATGATTCCCAGGAAGCGCTCGCGCGCCGCCGTATCCTCCCGCGCCGGGCCCCGCAGCGTCTCGATGAAACCCGCCAGGCCGGCGATCGGCGTCTTCAGCTCGTGGCTGGCATTGGCCACGAAGTCGGCGCGCATGCGCTCGGCGCGGCGCAACGCCGTCGTATCGTGCAGCACGATCAGCGCCAGCGAACCGTCGGCGGCGGCCCGCGGCAGGCGTCGCAGATGGGCCACCAAGTCGAGTTCCGGCGGCCCGGCCAGCACCAGGTCGACCACGCTCTGGTCGGGCCGTGCGAAGTTGCCGTCCGGCCCGTTCTCGAGCAGCGCATCGATGGCCGTCAGGAGCTGCGGCTGGCGCAGCACGGTCGAGACGTCGCGCTCGGAACCGCCGGGGCTGCCCAGCAGCAGGGCGGCGGCGAGATTGGTACGCACGATGCGGCGTTGCCGGTCGAGGCACACGAGCGGGTCGGGAAGACCGTCGACGATCGTCTGGGCGGAGGCCGCCAGATTGTCGATCGAGGCCCGCTGGCGCCGCCAGCCGATCGAGAGAGTCGCTGCCGCGCTCGCCAGTTCCTCGGTCGCGGGCGCGAAGGAGAGCCGCGGCATCACCGGCTCGCGCTCGTCGGAAAGCTCGCCGACGAAACGGGCGAAGCTCGCAAGCGAGCTGAGATAACGCTGGACCAGCAGGGTCGTGACGGCGGCGATGCCCGCCATTGCGATCAGCGTCGTCCGGCCCGACAGTTCGCCGAGGCCGAAGAGTATGGCGAGCGCCCCCCAGGAGGGCGCCAACGCCACCGCGTTGGCGACGAGCGTGCGGCGGAAGGGGATCGCGTCGTCGGCCATGCGCCGACTATAGCGGC
>CAIYWM010000422.1 GCA_903929895.1 uncultured Alphaproteobacteria bacterium | reverse complement strand
CTTCAAGCTCAGCCTGTGATGCGACAGGCGCCGTTCCGCGCGCCTCCCCATTCAAATGGGGAGGTGTCGGCGTCCCACGTCGACGGAGGGGTCATGAGCATCGGTCGTGATGCGCATGACCCCTACGTCGCGGATTACCGCGCCACCTCCCCATTTGAATGGGGAGGCGCATAATGATTCGCTCCAGCGGCTTCTCGTTCATCGCACCGCTGCTGGTGCTGATGGTCGTCGCCTTCAACGCGCCCATCGTCTACATGCTGGGCCTCGCCTTCTGGGAGAAGGGGCGGGGCTTCACGCTCGAACATTACGAAGGCCTGCTCGAGGCGCCGGTCTACCTGCGCGTGCTGGGCAACACGATGCGGATCGCGCTGATCGCGACGATTGCCAACGTCATCATCGGCTATCCGCTGGCGCACTGGATGCGCGGGCTGGGCGGTCGCGGCCGCATGATCGCGCTGGCGCTGGTCGTCCTGCCCTTCTGGGTCTCGATCCTCGTCCGCACCTATGCGTGGATCGTCGTGCTGGGCAATGGCGGCCTGGTGAACCGGGCCCTGCAATGGAGCGGCCTCACCGATGCGCCGGTCTCCTTCCTCTACAACGAGCTGGGCGTGACGATCGGCATGGCCAACGTGCTGCTGCCGTTCCTGGTGCTGCCGCTGTTCGCCGCCATGATCCGTATCGACGACCGGCTGCTGCAGGCCGCCGCCTCGCTGGGCGCCCCGCCGCGCACCATCTTCTGGAAGGTCTATTTCCCGCTCACCCTGCCGGCGCTGGCCGCGGGCGCGCTGCTGGTCTTCATCCTCTGCCTGGGGTTCTACGTGACGCCCGCGATCCTGGGCGGCGGCCGGGTGCCGATGATCTCCAACCTGCTCGACACGCTGATCAACCAGATCCCGCGCTGGGAACAGGCCTCGGCCATCTCGACCATCCTGCTGATCGTGACGCTTGCGATCTTCGCCGCCTATCGCCGGCTCGACCGCAAGGCTTCGGCATGAGGGAGGGGGCATGAACCGCGAAGCGATCGGCGGCTCGGTCTGGACGCGGCGCGGACTGGCGGCCATGGGCATCTTCGGCCTGGTCTTCCTCACGGTGCCGCTGGTCATCGTGATCCCGATGTCCTTTTCCTCGGCGCGGGCGCTGACCTTTCCGCCGCCCAGCCTGTCACTGCGCTGGTACGAGACCTTCTTCGGCGATCCACGCTGGATGGAGGCGATGTGGACCTCGACCTTCGTCGCCGCGATCTCATCGCTGGCCGCGCTGGTCCTGGGTGGTCTGGCGGCCTACGGGCTGCGGCGCGGCACCTTCAAGGGCCGCGACTGGGCCGAAGGCAACTTCATGGCGCCCTTGATCGTGCCGACCATCATCGTGGCCATCGCGCTCTATCTGGCCCTGGCCAAGGTCGGGTTGCTCGGCTCGCTCCTGGGCCTCGTGGTCGCCCATACGCTGCTCAACGTGCCGCTGGTCATGATGGTGCTGGGCGTCGCGATCCGCGAGTTCGACCAGCGCATCGAGCAGGTCGCCTGGAGCCTCGGCGCCTCCTGGGGCTATACGATGCGCAAGGTGGTGCTGCCCAACCTGGCGCCCAGCGTGTTCGCGGCCTGGATCTTCGCCTTCATCGGCAGTTTCGACGAAGTGATCGTGACCTCGTTCATCGCCGGCAAGTACGAGACCGTGCCGAAGAAGATGTTCAACGAACTCGTCCTCGAGGTGAACCCGACCATCACGGCCGTCGCGACCCTTCTCATCGCTTTCACCGTACTGGCGCTCGCCGCCGTGGCCTTCGTGCTGGGCCGGGCGGGAAAGCTGAAGGAGACCGTGGTCTAGCCGGCCGCCGGGGGTGGAATCCGTGCAAATAAACGAAACAAATGAAATAAACGAAACAAACGAAGCCAGTGTCGCACCCTCGGAATCAGGACCGTCCGCGTAACAATATTGCGCGCCCCTGCGTCTCGTGAGGCCATTTCCCGCCTGAAGCGGCTCTTTGCCGGGGTTTCCCTCGTGGACTTGCAATCGAGTGAAGCTACAAACTGCCCTCGTTGAGCGGACCGTGTCCTACGTGATCCCAGACGAGGAGGTTGGTGTGGCGGGTATCGAGAGTTTCCCCAATTACGATCTGCTGACGAGCGATGCGCAGTATTTCGACTACAGCTCGGCAGCAAACCCGATCCAGCAGGGCATCATCCCGCCGGTGCCGTACCGGACCTTCTCGCCGTCCTTCTTCGACGAGGG
>CAIYWM010000421.1 GCA_903929895.1 uncultured Alphaproteobacteria bacterium | reverse complement strand
CGCGTATAGGCGAGGAACAGGCCGACACCCAGCACAATGCCCGGGATCGCGAGCGGGGCGGTCGCGAGGAAGCCCAGCACGCGATAGCCGCGTACCGCCTTTCGCGCGACGATGTAGGCGATGAGTAGCGCCAGCAGTGCGCCCAGCGTCGCCGAAGCGGTGGCGAGCAGGAAGGTGTTCTTCAGCGCCGGCATGGTCGAACTGAGCTCGAGGAAGGTGAACCTCACATTGTGCAGCGTGATCGTCTCCGGCCCGACGATGCGCGAGGCGACCCTCGAGAAGGCCGAGTTGAACAGCGCCGCGTAGGGCAGGAACAGAGGCATCGCGAGGACGAACAGCGCCAGCGCCACCGCCGGCCCGCGCAACCAGCCCAGCCGAATCGGCCGAGGCGCGCCGTACTTGCCGCCCAGCACCGCATAGCCGCGCCGGCCGAGCGCCATCGCCTGGGCGCGCAGCAGCAGCACCGTCAGCACAAGCAGCGGCACCGAGGCCGCCGCCGCGAGTTCGGGCTTGGGCGGGAACTGGAACAGGCTCCAGATGCGCGTCGTCAGCGTGTGGAAGCCTGCCGGGATGGCCAGGATGGCGGGCGAGCCGAACAGGTTCAGCGCCTGCAGGAAGGCGACCAGGGCGCCCGCCAGCAGCGTCGGCAGCGCCAGCGGCACGGTGATCAGGCGCGCGGTCTGCCAGGTCCTGGCGCCGAGCATCGACGACGCGTCCTCCAACTCGCCCGGCATGCGGTCGAGCGCGTTGGCGACCAGGATAAAGACGTAGGGGAACGTGTAGCAGGAGATCACGAAAATCAGCCCGCCGAGGCTGTAGATGTCGAACAGGGCCTCGTCGGGCGGCATGCCGCTGAGCAGGCGCCAGAGCTGGTTCAGCAGGCCCGAGTTGGGCGCGGCCAGCATTTCCCAGGCGATGGCGCCGACGAAGGGCGGCGTCACCAGCGAGGCCATGACCAGCGTGCGGATCGTGCGGGCGAACGGCATGTCGGTGCGTGCCACCAGCCAGCCCAGCGGCGCCGCGACGAGGCAGCAGATCGCGCTCACCGAGCAGGCGATGATCAGGGTGGTGATCAGCGGGTCGACGAAGGTGGGATCGGTGAACAGCGCCACGAAATTGGCCAGCGTGATCCCGCCATCCTTGCCGGTCAGGCTCACGACCAGCAGCCAGCCGACCGGCAGCACGATCATCACCGCCAGCAGGGCGGCGACGGCTGCCAGAACCGGCCGCGAGAAATCGAAGCTGCGCGTCATACCTTGAAGTATCGCTGGTACCGCGTCTTGATCTCATCCGCCGTCTTCTCGACCTCGAGCGGGTCCTCCGGCAGCGTCTTGATCGATGCCAGCGCCGGGCGACCAGCCTTGGCCTTGACCAGCTTGTTGGCGGGATACTGGCCGCTCACGTTGACGATGAACTCCTGGCCCTCCGGCGACATGATCCAACCGACCAGCAGGCGTGCGGCGTTGGGATTGGGCGACGCCTTGAAGACCGCCATGGGGTTGGAGATCTGCGGCGTCCCCTCGACGGCATGCACGACCTCGATCGGCGCGCCGCGTTCCTTCGCCATCCAGAAAAGATAGTCGCTGCCGTCGACGGCGATGGCGCGCTCGCCGGCCTCGATGCGCTTGGGCGGCTCCGTGGCCGACTGGACCTGCAGCACCTTCTGCTTCGAGAGCTTCTCGAAGTACTCCCAGCCCAGCGCCTTCGCGAGCTGCTGGGTCGCGGTCATGATCGTGCCGGAATAGCCGGGATGGCCCTTCACCAGCTTGCCCGAGTATTTCGGGTCGAGCAGCTCGACGAAGCCCTTGGGTGCATCCTCGGGCTTCACCAGCTTCGTATTGTAGGCGATGGCCGAGAGGTGCGCGCGCTGGTTGACGAACGTTCCATCGGTGTCGCGCTGGTCGGCCGGCAGGTTCTCCGCCATGTCGGGCGTCAGGAACGGCTCCAGCCAGCCCTGCCGCTTCCAGACGATGAAATGCGCCGCATCGGAGCTGTTGGCCACGTCGACGCGACGGATATTGCTGCCGACCTCCTGGCCGATGCGGTTGAACAGCCGCTCCGCGCCGGTGCGCTCGACCGCGACCTTGATGCCGGGATACTTCGCCTCGAACGCCTTGGCCATCGGCTCGGCGACCGAGAGGTCCATCGCCGTGTAGTAGGTGACCTTGCCTTCCTTCTTGGCCGCCTCGATCAGCGCCGGTGTGATGGCCTGCGGCGGAGGCGCGGCGGACAGGACCCGTGCGCCAAGCGGCGCGAGGACGGTGGAAGCCGCGGCGGCGGCGACGAATTGACGACGGCGCATGGGCTACACCTTGAAGTATTTGACGTACTGGGCCTTGATCGCGTCGGCCTGGTCGGCAACGACGTTCGCTTCTTCCTTCAGCAGCTTGATGTCGGAGAATTTCCTCATGTCGGCGCGGTCCTTGGTCTGGGGATGCGCCGAGCGCAGGGCGCCGACATCAATGTTGAGCTGCTGCGCCTCACGCGTCATCGACCAGGCCTGGAACAGGCGTGCCGCGTTGGGATTGGGCGCATTGGCCATCACCGCGGACGGTCCGGTGATCAGCGGCGTGCCCTCGCTGGCGTAGACGATCTCGACGGGTTCGCCCCGCGCCTTCAGCTCCACGGCGACATACTCGCTGCCGTCGGCCATGACCGCACGTTCGCCCTGCGCCAGTTTCTTGGGCGGCTCGGTCGCCGACTGGACCTGCATGACCTTCTGCTTGGCGAGCTTCTCGAACCACGACCAGCCGAGGTCGCGACTGAGCTGCTGGGTCGCCGTCATGATGGTGCCGCTGTAGCCCGGATGCGCCTTGACGATCTTGCCCATCCATTTCGGATCGAGCAGGTCGGCGTAAGACTTCGGTGCATCCTCGGCCTTTACCAGCCTGGTGTTGTAGGCGATCGGCGAGAGCGTGATGCGCCACGAGGCGAACATGCCGTCGGGATCCTTGTGGATCGCCGGGAAGAACTGCGCCACGTCCTCGGGCACGAACGGCGCCAGCATCTTGGCCCGCTTCCACACGATGAAGTGCGCGGCGTCGGTGCTGTTCACCACGTCGCAATTATAGATCCTGTTCTGGAACTCCTGGCCGATGCGCTGGAAGTTGCGCTCCGCGCCCGATCGCTCGACCTTCATCGAGACACCGGGAAACTTGGCCTCGAAGGCCTTGGCGACCTTTTCGCCGAGCGCCAGGTCGACCGATGTGTACCAGGAGAACTTGCCCTCCTTCTTCGCCGCCTCGATCAGCGCCGGCGTGATCTTGGTCGGCTCCGGCGGCGCGGCGCGCACCGGGGTGATGAACGCCCCCGCGGCCGTCGCCGTCGAGGCGGCAAGCACATGGCGTCGCGTCAGCTTCCTCGTCATGGTCACTCCTCCGCCAAGGCCCGGCACTGTTCCGCCGGCAAGTGCAGCCAGACCGGCTGGCCCGGCGCGATGTTCTGGCCGGGTGGCGCCGTCACGCGCAGCTCGGTCCCATCGTCGAGCGTCACCGTGTAGTCGCGTGTCGCGCCCAGGAAGACCTGCCGGGTCACCACGCCGCGAAGGCAATTCTCGGTTCCCGGTGCTGGCGCTTCGATAGAGATGCCGATCTCGTGCTGGCGCACAGAGACGGCGACGGGCCGGCCGGCGACCAGCTTCCGCCCCGTCGTCCGCAACACGGCGCCGGCGACCGAGACGCGACTCTCATCGAGCGCCGTCGCTCCGAGCACGTTCGATCCGCCGATGAAGCGCGCGACGAATTCGGAGCGCGGTCGCCCATAGATCTCTTCAGGCGCTCCCAACTGCTCCACCCTGCCCTTGTTCATAACGGCGATCAGGTCGGCCGTGGTCATGGCTTCGGCCTGGTCGTGGGTCACGTAGACCGTCGTGTAGCGATACTGGTCATGCAGGCGACGGATCTCGAAACGCATCTCCTCGCGCAGGTTGGCGTCGAGGTTGGATAGCGGCTCGTCGAGCAACAAGGTCTCCGGCTCCACCACCAGCGCCCGCGCCAGCGACACGCGCTGCTGTTGCCCGCCGGACAGTTCGCCGGGATAGCGTTCGGCCAACGCCTCGAGGCGCGCGGTCGAGAGGATCGCCTTCAGCTTGCTTTCGATGATGGCGCGGTCGAGCTTCCGGATCTTGAGCCCGTAGGCCACATTCTCCGCCACCGTCATGTGCGGCCACAGCGCGTAGCTCTGGAAGATCATCGACATCTTGCGGCCTTCGGGCGGTACCGTGCGCAACGGCGAGGACAGGACCTTGCCGCCGACCTCGATTTCGCCAGACGAAGGCTCGATGAAGCCGGCGATCAATCGCAAAGTCGTGGTCTTTCCACACCCCGACGGGCCCAGCAGGCAGACGAGTTGGCCATGTTCCACGCGCAGCGATACGTCGTCGACAGCGACGGCAGCGCCGTAGTGCTTGGAAAGGCCCTTCAGTTCGACTGAGGCCACGATTCCTCCCGGTTGGTTCGCACCTTATTCAAATCGGCCGACGCAGGCTATATTCGCCGCCTAATTGGAAGGATTGCCGGTATGCAGGAACAGAAAATCATCGGTCGCCGCGAGGGCGCCGTGGGCCACGTCGTCTTCAACAACCCGGCGAAGCTCAACGCGGTCTCGCTCGACATGTGGGACGGCTTCGTGGGCATCCTCAAGGACTTCGCTCAGGATCCCGAGATCCGCTGCCTCGTCGTCAGCGGCTCGGGCGGCAAGGCTTTCGTCTCCGGAGCCGACATCTCCAAGTTCGAAAGCGAACGCGCCAATGCCGAGGCGCAGGTGCGCTACGACGCCATCTCCAAGGAAGGCTACGAGGCGCTCTACGATTTTCCCAAGCCGACCATCGCCAAAATCACCGGCTACTGCATCGGCGGCGGCATGAACCTCGCGGCCTGCTGCGACCTGCGCTACTGCAACGAGGGCGCGCGCTTCGGCGTGCCGGCCGCCAAGCTCGGCCTCGGCTACGGCTTCCTGCGCATCGAGCGCTTCTCGCGCATCGTGGGCCTGCCGCGCGCCATGGAGTTCCTGTTCACCGCCAAGCAGTATTCCTCGAAGGAAGCCTACGACATGGGCCTGGTGCACGGCGTCGCCGCCGATGCCGAGCTGGACGGGATGGTCGACGGCATCACCGGCGCCATCGCGCAGAACGCGCCGCTCACCATCGCGCTCGCCAAGGCGGCGGCGCGCGAGATCGCCAAGCCCGAGTCGAAGCAAGACCACGCGAAGCTCGACAGGATGGCCGAGGCCTGCTTCGACAGCGAGGATTTCAAGGAAGGCCGCCGGGCGTTCATGGAGAAGCGCAAGCCGGCCTTCAAGGGCCGCTAGGCAAGCAGAGGAAAAGCCGATGACCGCCCTGCCCCTCTCCCACCTCACCGTCCTCGACCTCACGGCCCATCGCGCCGGCCCGACCGCCGTGCGCCAGCTCGCCGACTGGGGCGCGCACGTGATCAAGATCGAGCCGCCCCCACCGCCCTCCGAAGGCGGCAAGAACGATTCGATGGGCGGAGCGCGCCACGGCTTCGACTTCCAGAACCTGCACCGCAACAAGAAGTCGATGACGCTCAACCTCAAGAGCGCCGAGGGCCATGCGATCTTCATGAAGCTCGCGGCCAAGGCCGACGTCATCGTCGAGAACTACCGCTCCGACGTGAAGCATCGCCTCAAGGTCGACTACGACACCGTGGCGAAGATCAACCCGCGCATCATCTACGGTTCGATCGCGGGCTTCGGCCAGAGCGGCCCCGACGCCGCGCGCCCCGGCGTCGACCAAATCGCCCAGGGCATGGGCGGCCTCATGTCGATCACCGGCGAGCCCGGTCGCGGCCCGATGCGGGTCGGCATTCCCATCGCCGATCTCACATCCGGTCTCCTGCTCGCGCAGGCGATCATGCTGGCGCTCTACACGCGCGAGCGCACCGGCAAGGGCCAGTGGGTCCACACTTCGCTGATCGAGGCGCAGATCTTCATGCTCGACTTCCAGGCCTCGCGCTGGCTGATGAAGGGCGAGGTGCCGAAGCAGGCCGGCAACGACCATCCGACCAGCATCCCGACCGGCGTCTTCCCCACCAGCGACGGCTACATCAACATCGCCGCCGCCGGCGACAAGATGTGGAAGCGCGCCGCGCTGGCGCTGGGCGCCCAGGCGCTGATCGACCATCCCGAGCACGCGACCCCGGCGCTCCGCTCACAGAACCGCAAGGCGCTGAACGAACGCCTCGCCGAGGTGACGAAGACCAACACCAGCGCCCACTGGATCGAGTCGCTGAACAAGGCCGGCGTCCCCTGCGGCCCGATCAACACGATCGACAAGACCTTCGCCGAACCCCAGGTCCAGCACCTCGGCATCGCCCGCCCGGTCAACCATCCCTCCCTCGGCGAGATCAAGGTCGTCGGCCAGCCGATCAATCTCTCGGACTATCCGCAGCCCAAGACGCTCAACCCGACGCCGGACCTCGGCCAACACACCGACGAGGTCCTGACCGGTCTTGGGTACGACGCAAAGGCCATCGCCGGCCTCAAGTCGGGTGGTGCGGTCTAGTCCGTATCGTTCCTCAGATACGCGAAACGCCTTCTGCCGCTCGCAGCGCCTGATCCTCGATCTGGATGGTGCTGTGAGACAGGCCGTACGTGGTGCGCATCGCCGCTTGCGCCGCGGTGAGCGTTTCGCGCGAACGGGCCATGTCGGCGATCACGAGATGGCAGCTCATGGAGTCGATGCCGGAGGTGATGGTCCAGACATGAAGGTCATGGACCGCCGTCACGCCGGGAAGGGCGAGCAGCGTCTTCTCCAGCAACGTCAGATCGACGTGGGGTGGCGTACCCTCCATCAGGATGTGGATCGCCTCGCGCAGGAGCATCCATGTGCGCGGGATGATGAAGAGGCCGATGCCGGCACCGACCAGGGGATCGGCGAGCGTCCATCCGGTGAGAAGGATGATGACAGCGGCGATCAGGACGCCGAGCGACCCCAGCATGTCGCTCATCACCTCGAAGTAGGCACCCTTGACGTTGAGGCTGTCCGACGACCCCGCCGACAGGAGCTTCATGCTGATGAGATTGACGATCAGGCCGGCTATGGCGACCGCCATCATGGGTCCGCCGAGGACCGGGGGCGGATTCAGGAAACGATCATAGGCCTCGTAGAGCACGAACGCCGTCACGACCAACAGGACCACCGCATTGGCCAGCGCCGACAGCACCTCCATGCGGACGTAGCCGAACGTCTTCTGCGGCGTTGCCGGACGCTCGCCGAAGTTGATGGCCATGAGGGCGAGGGCAAGGCCGCCGGCGTCCGTCAACATGTGGGCGGCGTCGGCGATGAGCGCCAGGCTGCCGGTGAGCAGACCGCCGACCACCTCGACCACCATGAACGAGGCCGTCAAGACCAGCGCCCACTTCAGCCGCGTCTTGTGCTGGGCGGCCGCCGAGCCGCCTGCCTGCGACCGGCTGGGCGAACCGTGGGAATGCCCTCCTGCCATGATCGTCTCCTCAAGCGCCAGCGCCGATCCGCATGCCGTTTAGAACAGCACATCAGTCAGAGGGATGACAGGGCCCCACCGCCAACCTACCGCTTCAGGTGCCCGCGCAGCGCCCGGAGAAACTCCGCCGGGCGTTCGATCTGCGGCAGGTGGCCGGCTTCCGGGATCGTCACGAGTCGCGACTGCTCCAGGGACAGCCGCATCCTCCGCGCACCGTGCTTGTCGAGGACCGGCGAGCGGTCGGCTTCGCCAAAGATCAGCAGGACCGATCCCTTGGGTGGTGGCGCGGCTTCTTCGCCGGACAGCAGGAAGTCGATGACCCGGTCAGCTTCGGCTGTGGTGAAATTGTCGAGCGTGCGGGCGATCTCGGCCGGCACCTTCAAGCGATCATGGAAGGCGAGCGGCAGAACCTCAGGCCCGAAATGCAGGCGCTGCAGGTTGCCGCGGGCCAGCCGACGGATCGGCGTCTTGCCGGCGAGCCAGCGCAGCATCTTCGAATAGACCGGCGGCTGGTAGCCGTTCACCAGCACGAGGCCGGTCGTGCGTTCGGGATACTGTCCGGCGAAGCGCCAGGCGATCGTCGCGCCCAGCGAGTTGCCGACCAGCGTCGCACGTTCGATGCCCATCGCGGTCAGCAGCTCGGCGAGCCAGGCGGCATAGGCGCCGAAGCTCGGCAGACCCTCGGGCGAGTGGACCAGCGGCAGTTCCGGCGCCACGACGAGATGCGTGCGTTCGAGATCGTCGGTCACGGTCGACCAGTAGGCTTCCGCGCCCGCCCAGCCGCCATGCAGCAGCACGATTGCCTCTCCGGTGCCGCCGGTCCAGACTCGCGCCGGGCGCTGTCCGAGCAAAATTGTCTTCAGCTCCACGTCACGCCCTCTGAACATATGAAGCGGGAGATATAGAATGGCCACGACGCGGAGAACAGCTTTGGTGACCGGCGCCGGCCGAAACATCGGCCGTGCCTGTGTGCTGCAGCTTGCCCGGATGGGCTACGACGTCGTGATCAACGGCTCGTCCGACCGCAAGGCCTGTGAGTCCGTGGCGAAGGAAGCCGCCGCGCTCGGCGTCGAGGCGCTGGTCGTCATGGCCGATGTCGGCAGCCCCGCGGAATGCCGCCGCATGGCCCAGGAGGCGATCGCGAAGTTCGGTTCGGTCGACGTGCTGGTGAACAATGCGGCGCTGCGGCCAGCCAAGCCCTTCCTGGAAATGAGCGAGGCCGACTGGCGGCGCGTCATCTCGGTCGATCTCGACGCCGCCGTCTGGCTGTCGCAGGCCTGCCTGCCCGGCATGGTGAAGAAGGGCTGGGGCCGCATCGTCAACTTCACCGGCATGAATGCGATGCACGGCTATGCCGGCCGCGCCCCGGTCTCGGTCGCCAAGCACGGTGTCTGGGGACTCACCAAGGCGCTGGGCAAGGAGTTCGGGCCCAAGGGCATCACCGTCAACGCCATCTCGCCCGGACCGATCTCGGCCGATGTCGAAGACGACGACGAGTCCAATCATCATCGTCTCGAGACGATGGCCAAGGTCCCGCTCGGCCGCATGGGCACGCCCGCCGAGATCGGCTCGGTGCTCGGCCTGCTGGTCTCCGACGGCGGCGCCTACGTGAACTGCCAGATGATCCAGGTGAACGGCGGCGGGCAGACTTGATTCAAAAGCCAGGTTTCCCTGGAAGCGCCCGTTCGACAGAGGGTCCCACCTACTCTCAAGATCAGCTTCCTCACGGAAGCGTCGTATGCCGCAAGGGGGTTGCGACCGGAGCCACAGGCCCGAGGCCGGACCAGGGGCCGGTTCGGCCTGGTGTCGTGCCGACGTGGCATCAAACGAGCGTTCGAGTAAGCTGGTCCGGGGGGAGAGCACAATGATTCATGTCATCGCCATCATCACCGCCAAGCCAGGCCATCGCGAGGAGGTGATCGGGCACTTCAAGGCGATCGTGCCGGCAGTCCACGCCGAGAAGGGCTGCATCGAGTACCGCATCACGGTCGACGCCGATGCCGGCCCGTTCGCCAAGGTCGGTACCGATACATTCGTCGTACTCGAGAAATGGCAGAGCATTGACCATCTCAAAGCCCATGTCGGCGCTGACGCAGGCCTTCAGATGCTCGCCAAGACCGAGGCGCTGCTGGCTGGCCGTGTGGTCCACATCCTCGAAGATGCCTGATCCGAGCTGAGCCCGTTGCGGCCTTTGACCGACGGCGTCGTCTGCCTGCATTGCAGGTCTGTCACTTCATAACCGGGTGCTATAGCCTCAGGCCATGTCACCGCTGTCGGCCGAAAGGGTGCTCGAGGCATCGGTTGTCGGACATGCGATGACGAACTTGGGAGGACGCATGCCAAAGCTTGCCATCATCGCCACGATCAAGACCAAGCCAGGCAAGCGCGACGAGTACATTGATTACGTGCGCGCTCATGCCAAGCGGTGCCGTGCGACCGAACCCGGCACTCTGGGACTGGAGATCCTCGTGCCCCATGAGCAGCCTGACACCTTCATTCTGTACGAACTCTATGCGGACCAGGATGCCTTCGAACTGCATTGGAATGGTGCGTCACACCAGCAGGTGCGCAAGGAGACGGCCGACCTTCAGCTAGACGTGACGGCCGTACGGTGCAGTCCGGCGGAGTGACAGACCGGATTGCCTACGGCCCCGACAATGAAGCGCAATCGGGCATATGTGCTCGAGGCGCGGCGTCGCTGTATCGGGCGGGCGGTCAACTCGCCCACCAAGGGGCTGGGCAAGGAGTTCGGGCCCGAGGGCATCAACTTCAATGCGATCTCGGCCGACGTCGAAGACGACGACGAGTCGAACCATCATCGCCGCGAGACGATGGCCAAGGTCCCGCTTGGCCGCATGGGCACGCCCGCCGAGATCGATTCGGTGCTCGGCCTGCTGGTCTCGGACGGTGACGCCTACGTGAACGCCTAGATGATCCAGGTGAACGGCGGCGGGCAGACCTGACTCAGAAGCAGACTCCTCTCCCCCGATCGGGGGAGAGGAACATGAGGGATGTCTACTCCATCGGAAGGCCGGTAGTGCGGGCGATGGTGCTCCAGCGCTCGACCTCGGCCTTCACGAAGTCGCCGAAGGCCTGGCGGCTTTCGAGATCGATGCGGGCGCCCTGCTCGGCCCAGATCCGCTTGATGTCAGGTTCGGCGAGCGCCGCCTGCACGGCGGCGTGCAGCGCGTCGAGCGCGACGGCAGGCGTCTTCATGGGCGCAAACAGGCCGTACCAGGTGCTGACTTCGAAATCCTTCACGCCGGCCTCGGCGAAGGTCGGCACCTCGGGCAGCACGCTCTCGCGCTGAGTGGTCGCGACGGCGAGCGCACGCAGCTTGCCGGACTGCACGTAAGAGGCGACCGTGCTCAATGGCTGGAAGGTGGCGTCGAGCTGGCCGGCCAGCAGGTCCTGCAGCGCCGGGCCGCCGCCGCGATAGGGCACGTGCATCAGCTTGATGCCGGTGCGCCGCTGCAGCAGTTCGATCGCGAGATGCGGCATGGTGCCGAGGCCCGACGAGCCGATGTTGATCGTGTCGGGCGCCTTGCGGGCCGCAGCGAGAAACGCGGCCAGATCCCTGACGTCGAGCTTGGCCGGATTGACGACCAGGCCGACCGGCACCTTGCCGATGTTGCTGACCGGGGCGAAGTCGCGCAGCAGGTCGAAGCCCGACTCGGCGTAAACGACCGTGGCAAAGGACTGGGCGCTGTTGGCGACCAGCAGGGTGCAACCGTCGGGTCGCGCCCTCGCCACCACCATGCCGCCCAGCGTGCCCCCGGCGCCGCTGCGATTCTCGACCACCACCGGCTGGCCGAAGCGCTGGCTGACATGGGCCGCGACGGGACGCGCGAAAGTGTCGTTCGAACCGCCGGGCGGGAATGGCACGATCCAGTTCATGCCCCGCGGCGGACGCCATTGCTGCGCGGAGGCGGACCCCGCCGCGCCCACGGCCAGAAAGCCGCCCAGGGCAGCGCGGCGAGAAAGAGACCGCGAGACCGTCATCGGTTCACTCCATCTGGACGTTGGCGGCCTTGGCGATGCGGGTCCACCGCTCGACCTCGCGGCCGATGAAGTTCGCGAAGTCGGCGCGGCTTTCGAGCTCGACCTTGGCCCCATGCTGCGCCCACAGGCGCTTCACCTCTTCGGAGCCCAGCGCTCGCTGTACGGCGGCATGGACGCGGTCGAGCACGACGTCGGGCGTCCGGATCGGCGCGAACAGGCCGAACCAGGTGGTCATTCGGAAGTCGGTCAGCCCCGCCTCATGCGCCGTCGGCACATCCGGCAGCTGCGCATCGCGGCGGCGGTTGATGACGGCCAGTGCCTTCAACTTGCCCGACCGCACAGAACTCGCAACGGCGCTGACCAGCACGAAGGCGGCGCCGATCTGGCCGGCCAGCAGGTCCTGCAGCATCGGAGCGCCGCCGCGATAGGGAACATGTGTGAGCTTGACGTCGGCGCGGCCCTCGAAGAGCCCGATGGCGAGATGGGTCACCGTGCCGAGGCCGGCCGAGCCGATGTCGATGCTGCCCGGCTTCTTCCGTGCGATCTCGATGAAGGCTTCGAGATTGGCCGCATCGATCCGCGCCGGATTGATCACCAGCGCATAGGGCACGCGACCGAAGGCCGCGATCGGCGCGAAGTCGCGCAGGAAGTCGAAACCGGCCCGCGGGTAGATGGTCGGCGCGTAGACGAGGCCGGTGTCGCCCACCAGCATCGTATAGCCATCCGGCGCAGCCCGAGCCGCGACGGCGGTGCCGACCGTACCGCCGGCGCCGCTGCGATTGTCGATCACCACCGATTCGCCGATCGCCTCGGCGACCCGCGCCGCGATGGGGCGGGAATACATGTCCGATCCACCGCCGGCCGGAAACGGCACGATCCAGGATACGGTTCGCGTCGGCCAGTCGCTGGCGCGCGCCGGGACCATCGGCCCGGCGCCGGCCGCCATCAATCCCCCCAGCAAGCTCCGCCGTGCAATCCCGCTCATTCGGCCGGGAGCTTAGCGTCCGTCTGCGGCGGCGCAATACCGGGTGTTACTGCGGCTCGATCTTCGCGAGCTTGATGTACCTGGTCCAATCCTCGCGCTCCTTGGCCACGAAGGCGTCGCATTGCTCGATGGTCCAGTCCTTCGGCGGCGGCAGGAACCCGAGTTGCTTCACCCGCTCCATCACCGACGGTTCATAGAGCGCGTCCATGATCAGGCGGTTCAGTTTCTTCTTGATGTCATCCGGGGTCTCCCGGCGCACCGAGAAGCAGGAATAGGAGATGATCACATACTCCGGATAGGTCTCGGCGACGGCCGGGATATCGGGGAAGAGCGAAGACCGCTCCTTCGAGGTCACGGCCAGCGCACGGACATAGCCGGAACGGACATAGCTCTCGCCCACCACCTGGTCGGGGAACACGCAATCGACGCGGCCGGCATTGAGGTCCTGGATCGAGGCAACGGCGTCGCGATAGGCGACCTCCTCGAACTTCACGCCGGTCGTGACCTCGAAGAGAGCGGCCGGTACTCGCGAGGAGGCATTGCCGTAACCCGAAAAGAGCGGCTTCGGCTGCTTCTTGGCGTACTCGACGAACTCCTTGACCGTCTTGTAGGGCGCGTCCGGCTTCACCAGCATGAAGTTGCCGATCGTGCCGTTGACGGCCACCGTCGTGAAATCCGACGGTTCGTACGTCATCGACTTGTAGAGGCTGAAATTGGCGGCCAGCGTGCTGGTTGAGCCGAGCAGGATCGTGTAGCCGTCGGCCGGCGCATTCTTGACCTGTGTCGTGCCGATCATGCCGGTGGCGCCGGGCTTGTTCTCGATGACGAACGCCTTACCCGTCATTGTCTCAAGCTGCTTGCCGACAAGGCGCGAGATGATGTCGGTGGAGCCGCCCGGACCGAACGGCACCAGGATCTTCACCAGCCGCGACGGATAGGCTTCCTGCGCCCGAGCACCGGAACCCAGCGCGGCGGCGACCGGAAGGCCGCCCAGGGCGGCCAGAACATTTCTACGCTTCATGGATACGCTCCTCGATCGAGACGGGACCGGTATAAGTCGGTGCAGCCAAAAGGCGAGCCTGTGTTTGATCTCCGTTCCGAGAGGCGACAGGCCTCGCCAAGAAAAAGCCCTCCCCCGACGGATCGGAGGAGGGCCGGATCTTTCAGCCTAAGAGGGCTACATGCCCAGCTGGCTGATGAACTTGGTGTTCAGGTAGGCCTCGAGCGCCTCAATGCCGCCTTCCGAACCATAGCCCGAGTCCTTCATGCCGCCGAACGGCACTTCCGGCAGCGCGAGACCATGGTGGTTGATCGACACCATGCCGCTTTCGAAGGCGGCGCCGACCTGGGTCATGGTCTTGCTGTTCGTGGTGTAGGCGTAGGCCGCGAGGCCCCACGGCAGGCGGTTGGCCTCCTTCATCACGCCGTCGAAATCCTTGAACGACGAGATCGGGGCCAGCGGGCCGAACGGCTCCTCGTTCATGATGCGGGCATCGAGCGGCACGTCGGTGAGGACGGTCGGCTCGTAGAAGTAGCCCTTGTTGCCCTTGCGCTGTCCGCCGGTCTGGACCTTGGCGCCCTTGCCGATGGCATCGCTCACGAAGCCGTCGATCGCGTGCAGGCGGCGCTCGGCGACGAGCGGCCCCATGCGCGTGTCCTTGTCGAGGCCGTTACCGACCTTGATGTTCTTCGCGTAGGCCGTGAACTTCTCGACGAACTCCGGATAGACCTTCTCGTGCACCAGGAAGCGGGTCGGCGCGACGCAGACCTGTCCGGCATTGCGGAACTTGTTGGCGCCCAGGATGTTCACCGCCTGGTCGATGTCGGCATCCTCGAACACGATGGCCGGCGAATGGCCACCCAGCTCCATGGTGACGCGCTTCATGTGCGCGCCGGCCAGGGCCGCCAGCTGCTTGCCGACTGGCGTCGAGCCGGTGAACGTCACCTTCTTGATGATCGGATGCGGGATCAGATACTCGCTGATCTCCGACGGCACGCCGTAGACGAGCTGGATGACGCCCGCCGGAACGCCGGCATCGACGAAGGCTTTGATGAGCTGGGCGCAGGAGCCGGGCGTGTCTTCCGGTCCCTTGATGATGATCGAGCAGCCCGTGGCCAGCGCCGCCGAAGCCTTGCGCACCACCTGGTTGATCGGGAAGTTCCACGGCGTGAAGGCGGCGACCGGACCGACCGGTTCCTTCGTCACGAGCTGGTACACGTTCTCGAAGCGCGCCGGGACGATGCGGCCATAGGTACGGCGGCCTTCCTCGGCCATCCAGTCGATGATGTCGCCGGCGAGCAGGGTCTCGCCCTTGGCTTCCATCACCGGCTTGCCCTGCTCCATCGTCATGATGGTCGCGATCTCGTCGGCGCGCTGGCGCATCAGCTCGGCGGCCTTGCGCATGATCTTGTAACGGTCGAACGGCGAGACCTTGCGCCACTGCTGGAAGCCCTTCTCGGCCGCCTCGAGCGCGCGATCCAGGTCGGCCTTTTCGGCATGGGCCACATGGCCGATCACTTCTTCCGTGGCCGGATTGATGACCGGGATCGTCCGGCCGTTGGCGCCCTTGGTCCAGGCACCGTCGATCATCAGGGATACGTCGCTGTAGTTCATTGTTTCCTCCTCCTACGTCTAGCTTCCGCGATACGTCGAATAGCTCCAGGGCGTGCAGAGCAGCGGGACGTGATAATGCCCCTCCGGCTCGGCAATGGAAAACCGTAAAGGCACGATGTCGAGAAAAGGCGGATCGCCCTGCTCGATGCCCCTGCTGCGAAAATGGTCACCCACGGCGAAGCGCAGCTCGTAGCGGCCGATCGGCAGCGGCCGGCCGCCGATCAGCGGCGCATCCGTACGGCCATCGGCGTTGGTCGTGGCCGTGGCAATGCGATGGGCGCGCTCGCCAGCAAACTCGTAGAGCTCGATGGCAATGCCGACCGCCGGCCGTCCCGCATGGGTGTCGAGCACATGCGTGCTGAGCCGGCCGTTCACTTTCGGCATCCCCTCGCCCGTCACCTTCGCCGCCAGACGCAGCCGCGTGATGAAGGAGATTTCCTGCAGGGAAGCGGCGAATTCCGTCGACGCGTCGTGGCGCAGCCGGCGCTCGAACTGGGCGAGGATCGAATCGCGCGTGTGGCGGCGGACGCAGACGATGAAGGGAAATCCGAACTTCGCCTTGTAGGCGTCGTTGAGGCGATGGAACCGCGCGTATTCCTCCTCGGAGAGCGTATCG
>CAIYWM010000420.1 GCA_903929895.1 uncultured Alphaproteobacteria bacterium | reverse complement strand
GGCTTGCGGTTCTCCGCATCGAAGTTCCAGCGCCCACTGGCGGGCGCGTCGCCGTCCATCAGCAGCCCGGTGCGCCGGCGCATCTCACGATAGAAATACTCCATGCGCAGCTGCTTGCGCCCCGCCGCCCACCGCGCGAAGTCGGCGGTCGGGCACAGGAACCGCTCGTCCGGCAGGATGTCCACGGGCAGCGCGAACCGCTCGGCCCAAGTGGCCTGCATCTGCCGCACCCGCCACTCGCCCGCCTCGGTGACGATCACGCGCTCGGGCCGGTGGCGCGCGATGGCGGCGTCCAGCTGCGCGGTGAAGGAGCCGCGATTGTCGGGCGCATCCAGCGTCACGTACTCGACCGTCCAGCCGAGCGCGCGCAGTTCATCGGCGAAGTGGCGCATGGCCGAGAACAGGAAGGCGATCTTCTTCTTGTGATGGCGCACGTAGTAAGCCTCATCCCCAAGCTCCGCCATGAGCACGAGGTCCCGCGCCGGATCGCCGCCGGCGAGGCTGGTGATCGCAGGCGTCAGCTGGTCGCCCAGCACGAGGATGAGGTTGCGGATGGGCGCCATCGACATGCAGGCAGATACGGAAGAGGCCCCTGCCCGGTTCAGTGCGGAGTGAGGAGCAGCCGGACCAGAGGATTGGGGAAACGCCGCGCCATGGTGACCGCGTAGAAGGTCTCGACGATCCCGGGCAAGTGTTCGCCTTCCACCAGCACGCCGGCCGCGATCTCGTCCTTGACCACGATGGGCGGAAGGACGGCCAGCCCGATATCCTCGCGCGCGAGAAGACGCATCATCGCCATGTCCTCGACCTCTGCGACGATCTGCGGCCGGACGCCCAGGCGATCCGCCAGCGCGTCGAAGCCGGTGCGCACGCTGCTGTCGACGGTCGGCAGGATGATCGGATGTTTGTGCAGTCGTTCCGCCAGACCGGCCGCGGACCGCATGCGATCCGGCGTGCCCACCAGACTGACCGGACGCTCGGCAAGGCGATGGGTGACCAGCGGAGTGAGCGCGTCGCCCGGTGGCGCCCGATTCAGAAGGACGACGTCGAGATTGAGCGCCTCGAGCGCGCGCAGCAGCTCGGCCGCGCCGCCGGAGCGAAGGATCAGGTCGATGTCCGTGCGGCCGAGAACGGGGCCGAGGAACTCCATCTGGAAGTTGCGCGACAGGGTGGCGAGCGAGCCGACCCTCAGCGCCTGTCGCGCGGCTCCGGTCTGGCGCAGCGTGCCAAGCAGTTCCTCGCCGGTGGCGAAGATCGCATCGGCGTGGTCGAGCACGATCTGTCCCGCCTCGGTGATATGCAGCTGCCGCCCGCGCCGCTCGAACAGCGCATGACCGAGACGCTCCTCGAGCTTGCGGATCTGCACCGAGAGCGCCGACTGCGTGAGGTTCAGCCGCTCGGCGGTCCGGGTGAGATTGCCGTCATGGGCGACCGCCCAGAAGTACCGCAGGTGATTGTAGTTCAGCGACTGCATGCCGTTCGATTTTAACGAACGATTCAACTCATACAATGCATTTTAATGAACCATCAGGGAGAGCGATACAGCGGGCCACAAGCCCCCTCCGACCCCGGTGACTCCCTTGTCGTATTATCTGCTCCCGCTCGGCGCGCCCCTCCTGCTGCTCGTTGCCGCCACCCTCGGGTTCGTCCGACCGGGCCAGCGTCCTCGCCTGGTGCCGGTCGTTGCGGTCGGCGCGGCGCTCGGGGCGCTGCTGATCGCGATCCTGTCTCTCGCGCTGCTGATCGTGCGCGGCGCCGGCACCAGCGCGCTGATCGGCTGGGGCGGCGTCGGCCTGTCGGTG
>CAIYWM010000419.1 GCA_903929895.1 uncultured Alphaproteobacteria bacterium | reverse complement strand
TGGCGGACCCGGCGAGATTCGAACTCACGACCTCTGCCTTCGGAGGGCAGCGCTCTATCCAGCTGAGCTACGGGTCCAGCGCGGCGGAACATACCGGAGGGGGCTCTCCTGCGCAACGCGAGGACTCGAGAGCCGGTATTGGCCATGCCGGGCACTCAAGGTTGAACGCTTCATCCCCACTGTTAAGGTCGCCTCCACAAAGGCCGCCTACGCTATTCCCGCGTGGCAGATAAGGTTTTCGGGAGGTACCGCCGTGTCCGATCACGCGCTTCGTCACGCCGTCGACATCAAGGCGGATGCCGCCAAGCTCCATGAAGCCCTCACCACCCTGGAGGGACTAAAGGGTTGGACCATGGCCGAGGTCTCGGGCGGCGCGGGCGTGGGAAGCCAGTGGACGCTGAAATATGCCGACGGGCCGACCTTCGTCTGGGAAGTCGCGGCGCAGGGAGCCGACGCCATCGTCTGGAAATGCGTCGACGGGCCGGGCGATGCCGCCGGCACCAGCGTCTCGTTCCATCTCGGCCAGACGCCGCACGGGCGGGTCCATCTCGCCTTCGCCCATTCCGGCTGGCCGCATCAGAAGGGCAACTTCGAGAAGTGCAACGCCCTCTGGGGCATGATGCTGCATCACCTCAGGGCCTTCGCCGAGCACGGCAGGACCGCGCCGGCCTATTCCCGATCTTCCTCTTCATTCGGGTGAGACAATGCAGCAGTCCCTTTCCGACTTTGTCGAGGCGATGGACAAGGCCGGCTTTCTGGTGCGCATCAAGGACGAGGTCCGGGTCGATCAGGTTCCCAAGCTCATGGAAGCCAATCCGACCAAGGCCGTCCTGATCGAGAACATCAAGGACACCGAATTCTCGGTGCTGGCCAACGCCTATTCCAACCAGGAGATGTTCGCCTGGGCGATGGGCTGCGACAAGACGCGGACCGGCCTCGAGATGGTGGCGCGCTCCAAGGGCCGGGTGAAGTGGGAGACGGTGACGACGGCGCCCTGCAAGGAAGTGATCCTGAAGGGCGACGATGTCGATCTCACCCGCCTGCCGCTGTTCCTGCATCACGATCGCGACGGGCACGCCTACACCAACGACAATCTCTTCATCAGCAAGCATCCCGACACCGGCGTCTACGACTGGGGCATCTACCGCTCGATGTTCCGGACCAAGAACGAGAAGTCGGTCGACATGACCTGCACCTCGCACCGCCAGCGCATCCATGCGATGGCGGCGGCGGCGAAGGGGCAGAACCTCGAAGTTGCGATCGTGCTGGGCGGTCCCACCATCGACAAGATCGCGGCGCTGGTCGGCGTCACCGCCGACACCGACGATTTCGAGGTACTGGGCGCCTTCTATGGCGCGCCGGCCAGGATGATCAAGTGCGAGACCATCGACGTGATGGTGCCGGCGAATGCCGAGATCGTGCTCGAATGCGAGCTGATGGCGCTCGAGGGC
This sequence comes from uncultured Alphaproteobacteria bacterium, assembly GCA_903929895.1. Classification (GTDB taxonomy): domain Bacteria; phylum Pseudomonadota; class Alphaproteobacteria; order Reyranellales; family Reyranellaceae; genus Reyranella. The sequence goes on along the minus strand of CAIYWM010000419.1, from coordinate 411 downwards.
CTGGTCTACGACGAGGGCCCGTACGGCGAGTTCACCGGCATGTACGGCGGCGGCATCAAGCACAATTATCGCCTCAAGGTGAAGGCGATGACCCACCGCAAGGGCGGCATCTTCCAGCATTGCACGATCGGCGGCCTGCATCCCTGGTACACCGACAACATGCTGCAGCTGCCGGCGATCGAGGCCGACCTGTTCAACGGGCTGAAGCAGGGCGGCATCGACGTGCGCGAGGTGCGCTGTCCGCTGGGCGGCCTGTCCAACATCGCCTACGCCAAGATCCATCCGCTGGGCGCCGGCGATTCCAAGCAGGCGCTGGGCATCATGCTGACCTGTTCCAAGCAGGGACTCCCGAAGATCGCCATGGTGTTCGACACCGACGTCGACATCTGGGACGACCAGGCCGTGCTGGCC
>CAIYWM010000418.1 GCA_903929895.1 uncultured Alphaproteobacteria bacterium | reverse complement strand
GAGCCACGCCGCGCTCGCCGGCGCGGAGCTGCTGGTGAACTTGTCGGCCAGCACCATCACCATCGGCAAGGCCGAGGCGCGGCGCCTGCTGTGCGGCAGCCAGTCGATGCGCGCGGTCGCGGCCTACGCCTATTCGGCGTCGGGACCGGGCGAATCGACGACCGACCTCGCCTGGGACGGCCACGCTGCGATCTATGAAGTGGGCGACCAGCTGGTCGAGTCGTCGCGCTTCGAGAGGGAGTCGACGATCATCCAGGCTGACGTCGATGTCGGCCGCATCCGCCAGGAGCGCCTGCGCTACAACGGCTTCGCCGATTGCGCGCTGCAGGAGAAGGGGCGGGTTGAGCGCTTCCGGCAGGTCCAGTTCGCCTTCGATCCGCCGCAGGGCCGCGTCGCGCTGGACCGCGCCATCGAGCGCTTCCCTTACGTGCCGTCGGATCCGGCCAAGCTGCGCGACAATTGCTACGAGGCCTACAACATCCAGGTCCAGGGGCTGGCGCAGCGATTGCAGTCGAGCCGCACGGAGAACGCCGTCATTGGCGTCTCGGGCGGCCTCGATTCGACGCACGCCCTGATCGTTGCCTGCCGGGCGATGGATCAGCTGGGGCTCAGCCGCAAGAACGTCCTCGCCTACACGATGCCGGGCTTCGGCACCTCCGACAAGACGTACACCAATGCCTGGCGGCTGATGAAGGCGCTCGGCGTCACGGCGGCCGAGATCGACATCAAGCCGGCCGCAACGCAGATGCTAGCCGACATCGGCCATCCGTTCGGCAAGGGCGAGAAGGTCTACGACGTGACCTTCGAGAACGTTCAGGCGGGCTTGCGCACCGACTATCTGTTCCGCCTGGCCAACCAGCAGCGCGGCATGGTGGTCGGGACCGGCGATCTCTCGGAGCTGGGACTGGGCTGGTGCACCTACGGCGTGGGCGATCACATGTCCCACTACAATCCCAACGGCTCGGTTTCCAAGACGCTGATCCAGCACCTGATCCGCTTCGTCGCCGCCTCGGGCGACGTCAGCAAGGACACGGCGGAGATCCTGCACGACATCCTGAACACCGAGATCTCGCCCGAGCTGATCCCGGCCGGCGAGAAGGGCGTGGTGCAGGCGACCGAGAGCTTCGTCGGTCCTTACGCCCTGCAGGACTTCAATCTCTTCTACCTGACGCGGCTCGGTTACCGGCCGTCGAAGATCGCCTTCCTCGCCTGGAATGCCTGGCATGACATCGACAAGGGTGCCTGGCCGGCCAACCTGCCGGACGGAACGCGGCGTGCTTACACGCTCGAAGAGATCCGCAGCTGGCTCGCGCTGTTCCTGCGCCGCTTCTTCACCAACCAGTTCAAGCGCTCGGCGCTGCCCAACGGACCGAAGATCTCGTCCGGCGGTTCGCTCTCGCCGCGCGGCGACTGGCGGGCGCCATCCGACGGCAGCCCGGACGTCTGGCTCGAGGAGATGAAGACCATCCCGGAGACCGGCGGAAAATAGCCGCCTAGATTTTCACGCGGCGAGTGGGCGGTCGTTTGCGCGCTCGGGCCAAAATGCTACTGACGCTCGAAGCAAGCGCGTAGGAGGATACGATGCCGCTCGAGATCAAGAAGACGGTCCAGCAGATGGTCGACGAGGCCAACAGCCAGATCGAGACGCTGTCGCTGGCCGACGCGATGAAGATGCATGGCCAGCCGGGCGTGACCTTCATCGACATCCGCGATCCGCGCGAACTGTGGCGTGACGGCACGATTCCCGGTGCCATCAACGTGACGCGCGGCATGCTCGAAATGTGGATCGATCCGCACAGCCCCTACGCCAAGGACTACTTCCAGACCGGCAACAAGTTCGTGTTCTTCTGCGCCGGCGCGTGGCGCTCGGCCCTGTCGACCAAGACGGCGCAGGACATGGGCCTCACCCCGGTCGCTCATTTCGAAGGCGGCTTCGGCGCCTGGAAGAAGGCCGGCGGTCCGGTGGAGACGGTCGAGCCCAAGAAGTAGGTCGGCCGTGAACGCCGACCAGCCTGTCGTTCCGCAGCCGGTCATCGACGACATTCCCGAGTTCACGTCGATCCCGGCCTATATCGCGCGGCATGCGAGGAGCCATCCGGACAAGCCGGCGGTGAAGT
>CAIYWM010000417.1 GCA_903929895.1 uncultured Alphaproteobacteria bacterium | reverse complement strand
TTGCCGCCCGTCGCATAAAGCACGTCGAAGAGCTGCTTGGTCTCGGCCATCGGGTCGGCCGAGAAACGTGCCATCGTCACGTCGCGGCTGTAGTCGCGCATCAGCGGCACGACAGCCGCGTCGGTGATGTTCTGCCGCGCCAGGCACTCGACCCAGATCGGGTCGTTGGCGCGCAGGTATTCGACGGCGTCGCGATAGGCCATGGCGAAGGCGCGGACGTTCTTTGGATTCGAGCGGCCATAGGCTTCACGGAACGCGACCGACGTGAGCATCGTGCTCGTGGGCATGCCCGCGAGCTTGAGCAGATCCTTGCTGTTGAACAGGATCCGGTACTCGCCCGAGGCAACCATCGGCATGGCGAGGTTGTAGAAGATGAACGTGGCGTCGAGCTGCTTCTGATCCATCAGGCCACGCAGGAGGCCGGGGCCCGCATCCTGGATGGTGCTGTCGGTACGCGGGTCGTAGCCGAACTTCGACTTGGCGGTAGCAAGGTAAAGCACCCATTCCGGACTGAAGCGGTTGTAGGTGCCGACCTTCTTGCCTTTCAGGTCGGCTACAGTCTTGGCCGGCGAGTTCTTCGGTACGACCCAGACATTGGGCATCTCGAGGAAGGGCACGATCGCGGCGATCTCTTCGCCCGCGGTCCGCACGCGCGCCAGTTCCAGCCAGTTCATCAGGCCGCCCTCGACCGCACCCGATCGGAACGCGGTCAACGCCGCGCCGCCGGGCTGCACCGACACGTTCTCCAGCTCGAACCCGTACTTGCGGTCGAGCCCGAGCTTGGCGATCGCCCAGAACGGATAGTCGTTGCCCCCGGGGAACGAGGCGACCCGCACCTTGCCGCCCTCCCCTTTGAAATCCTGGGCCGTCGCACGCGTCGTGGTGAGGCCTGCCACAGGCAAAAGGGACGAGAGGATGCTGAATGATCGCCGGGTCAGAGCCATGTCGGCCTCCAGAGGAATCGGGATTTCGATCACTCTACGGAGCGCCCACCACCCGGTGCAGGGTAGCTACCGTTATTGGGGGGTATGCTACCCGGCCGCTTCGGCTAGGCGTCGAGGCCTGCCTTGCGCAGGCCTTGGTGGAGGTGCTCTGACAGCGCATCAACTCCCGAGAGATAGCGGAAATACCGGTCGGCGAACCGTGGAAAGTGAGGCCATTTGCGACGCACCTCGGCTATGGCGAGGGCTGCCTCCTCGGACCGGCCCAGCTGGCCGAAAGCGGCGGCGCGGAGCAACGAGGGTGTGAACTGCTCACCGGCCGGGTAGGCCTTCAATTCGTTCAGCGCGCCCAGATAGTCCCGCTGGCGATAGGCATTGAGAAAGGTGGCCCGAAATGCCCAGCCCGGCGGATGGCGGATCACTGCCAGCGCTTGCGCCATGAGCTGCGCGCCGGTCTCCCAATCTCCCGCCAGAGAGCGGAAAAAGCCGGCGCTGAGTTTGGTACTCGGTGCATGGGCATTGCCAGCCGCCAGGCGCTCGCAGACTTCCAGCGCACCAGCGAGATCACGACGGTACATCGCAATGGTTGCGGCTGCCACGTGTGCATAGGCGCAGCCCTGGTCGAGCTCCATGGCGCGCTGGGTATAGCGATCCGCGGTCTGCAGGAAATCGACGTCATCATCGAAGCCCAGGCAATTGCCCGTGAAGGCGGTGTGTGCCAGCGCCGCCCACATCATCGCCGAATAGGGTGTGCGCCTGACGCCGATCTCCAGGTCGGCCCGGGCCAGGCGGTAGACCTGCTCGTTGGTGATGCGCGTAAGATAGCGATGGCGCTGGATGGCGACATGCGGCGTCCAAACGTGATCGGCATCGCTGCCTCCCGCCTCGCTACTGACCGACTCGAAGGCGAGCAGCCGGCAGATCACGCCGTGGAAGTCGGCGATCTCGGCCGAGACGCGGCGTGCGATCGCGTCCTGCACCTCGATGGTTGCAGTGGCGTCGGGCGGGCCGTCGAACGAATCGGTCCAGATGATTGCGTTGGCCTGCAGATCGTGCAGCTTCAGGACGGCGCGCAGTCGCCTGCCACTCTGGCGCGCGCTGCTGGTCACGATGAAGCGCGCCCTCGTCGACAGGGCCAGAGACGCAGGCGATGCACCTTCGGGAAGGATCGGGATCGCGGGCGCCACCGAGAGGTCCGGATAGCGCGCCAGTTCGACCGTGAGCTGTTCGGTCAATCCCTGGGAAAAGGACGCAGCCTCCGGACCGAGTCCGCTGGTCTGCACAACCAGCAGCCGCGTTGGTGCGAGCGTGCCCAGCATCGCGACGCCGGCGTCCGGGCGCATTGGCGACACCCGTTCGAAGGTCGGCACGTAACTCCCGCGCGGCACAGAAATGCGAACCGGGTCGCCGGCACCCTGGTTGGCGTAATAGCTGTCGAGGTTGCGGCGCAGTTTGCCCGCTTCCAATCGCACCAGCGGGTCGAAATCCGGATCAAATTCCGGACCGCGGCCCAGCGCCTCGGTGGCGATGCTGTACTGTTTCAACAGGCGCGCCTCGCCCGCCAGAGTACGCTCGACGATGTAGGCGAGGAAGCGCCCGCTGCGCGTCGAGGTGGCGAAGCAGGGGGTCCCGAGAATACGGCGGAGCTGCATGCCGATATCCATCGCGGAAGGCGCCGGATTGGCCGTGCCGGTCGCGCTCGCTTCCTCGGCGTCAGACAGGGGCCTGGCGGTGACCATCTCGCAGTACGAAGCAATAGATGTGCCTACTGCGAGGATCTTCGCCAGATAGACGGTTCCGCCTCGCGAGCCCCTTCAAGTAGCGTGCGACGGCCACGGGCGGCTAGGATGCCGGGGACAAACGCATGCCGTCAGGCTCGGGAAGAGGATTGAAAGTGACACTACCGCTCGAGGGAGTCCGCGTCATCGAGGTGGGCCAGGCGCTGGCCGGTCCGCTGGCCGGGGTGATCCTGGCCGACATGGGCGCCGATGTGATCAAGATCGAGAAGCCCGATGGTGGCGACGATGCCCGCATCTGGGGCCCTCCGTTCGGTCCCGACGGCAAGACCTCGCTCTACTTCTACTCGCAGAACCGCAACAAGCGGTCAGTCGTGCTCGACCTCAAGCTCGCCGAAGACGTCGACAAGCTCCACAAGCTCTGCGAGACGGCCGACATCCTGATCCAGAACCTGCGGCCCGGTGTGGTCGACGAGGTCGGCATCGGTCCCGAGACCATGCTCGCGCGCCATCCGCGCCTGATCTACTGCTCGATCTGGGCCTTCGGCTACCAGGGGCCGCTGCGCATGAAGCCGGCCTTCGATCCGCTGCTGCAGGCCTATGGCGGCATGATGAGCGTGACCGGTCGGCCGGAGGATCCGCCGACGTTCTGCGGTGCCTCGATCAATGACAAGGCGACCGGCATGTTCTGCACGATCGGCGCGTTAGCGGCGCTGCGCCTGCGCGACAAGACCGGCAAGGGCTGCCTGGTCGACACCTCCCTGTTCGACTCGGCGGTGCATTGGGTCGAGGGCCAGGTGAACGGCTACATCGCCAACGGAACCGTCTCCCAGCGGCATGGAACCGGCAGTCCGGTGATCGTGCCCTACCAGACCTTCGACACGGCCGACCATCCGATCTGCCTGGCGCCCGGCAATGACCGGCTGTGGGCGCGCTGCGCCAAGGTGCTGGGCCGTGACGAATGGGCGACCGACCCGAAATTCGCGAAGAGCGCGCAGCGGGTCGCCCACAAGGCCGAGCTGCTGCCGATGATCGCCGAGGCCCTGAAGGCCAGGCCGCGCGCCGAATGGCTCGAAGCCATGGAGAAGGCTGGCGTGCCCTGCGCGGCCGTGAACGATATCGGCGAGCTGGCGCGCACCGAGCAGATGGAGGCGTCCAAGCTCATCCAGCAACTGCCGGGCGGACCTAAGGTGGTCGGCCTGCCGATCTCGTTCGATCACGTGCGGCCGCATTCGCCGCGCTCGGCACCGACCTTGGGCGAGCACACCGACGAAGTTCTGGGAAGCCTGTCGAAGTGACGGCCTCACCCGCCCTCGTCGCTCCGTGGCGCATCGGCGTCGACGTCGGCGGCACCTTCACGGACATGGTGCTGCGCGACGCGGCCGGCGCCGTGCGCATCTTCAAGTCGCCCTCGGTGCCGGCCGATCCCAGCGAAGGCGTGCTGGGCGTGCTGCGGCTGGCAGCGAAGCAGCTCGACATCACGTTGACCGCCCTGCTGCGCGACTGCGCGCTGTTCGTGCACGGCTCGACCGTGGCGACCAACACGATCCTGGAGAAGAAGGGCGCCAGTGTCGGCATGCTGACGACCGAGGGCTTCCGCGATTCGCTGGAGATCCGTCGCGGCATCCGTGAGAACCAGTGGGACCATCGTGCGCCGTTTCCGCAGGTGCTGGTGCCGCGCTACCTGCGTCTGCCCGTACGGGGCCGTATCGGCGCCGACGGCACGGAATTGGCGCCGCTGCATCCCGAGGATGTGGATGCCGCCGCCAGGGTCTTCGCCGAGGAGGGCGTGGAGTCGGTCGCGGTCTGCCTGTTCAACTCCTTCCTCGATGGCACCCACGAACGCGCCGTCGGTGGCCAGCTCGCCAAGGCCTGGAACGGCAAGTGGGTCTCGCTGTCGAGCGAGGTCATGCCGACCATGGGCGAGTACGAGCGCGGTTCGACCGCCGTCGTGAACGCCTATGTGGCGCCCAAGGTGACGAGCTACCTGCGCGCCCTCGACGGGCAGCTGCGCCAGTTCGGCCTGCCGCGGTCGCTGCTGCTGTTGCAGAGCAATGGCGGCGCCGTCTCCGTCGACCAGGTGGCGGCGCGGCCGGTGATGCTGGTCCTGTCAGGCCCGGCCGCCGGCGTCGGCGCGCTCAAGGGCTGCGCGGCGCCGGGTGAGAAAGCCAACCTGATTTCGATGGAGATCGGCGGCACGAGCTGCGACGTGATGGTGATGGCGCGCGGCGACGTGCCCGTCACCGACGAACTCACCATCGACGGCTACCATCTCACGACGCCATCGGTGGAGATCCACACGGTCGGCGCCGGCGGCGGCACGATCGCCTGGGTCGACGATGCCGGCCTTCTCCACGCCGGCCCGCAGGGCGCCGGCGCCCGGCCCGGCCCCGCAGCCTATGGGCTGGGCGGCGAGAACCCGACCGTCACCGATGCGCAGCTCGTGCTGGGCCGCCTGCGCCCCGGTCCGCTGGCCGGCGGCGCCGTGACGCTCGACGCAGGCCTAGCCCGCAAGGCCATCGAGACCAAGCTCGCCAAGCCACTCGGCCTCTCCGTCGAGGAGGCGGCGGCCGGCGTCATCCGCCTGCTGGAGCAGAACCTGCTGCATGCCGTCGAGCGGCTCAGCATCGAACGCGGCCACAATCCCGCGACCTTCACCCTCGTGGCGGCCGGAGGCGCCGGACCGATGCACGGCACCGCGGTCGCCCGCGCGCTGGGATGCCGCCGCGCCCTGCTGCCACGCGCCGCCGGCGCCTTCTGCGCCATGGGCATGCTGCAGTCCGACGTACGTCAGGATTACCTGCAGGTCTTCCTGGCCGATCTCGACAAGGTCGAGACCGCCGTGCTCGAAGCTGGCTTTACCCAGCTCGAGGTGCGCGCCCGCGAGGCACTGGCGCGCGACGGTTTCGGCGAGGATGAGGTCGCGATCGAGCGCCAGCTCGACCTGCGCTACGACGGCCAGCAATGGCCGGTGCGCGCGCCGCTTTCCGCATCAGGCTTCGACGCCGCCGCGGCACGCCAGGCCTTCGAGACCGAGCACCAGCGCCTGTTCGGCCACATCCAGCCGGGCGGCCGCATCGACATCACTGCGCTGCGCGTCGTGGGACGCGGCCGGCTCGACTGGACGCCGCCCGCCGCGCGTTCGCCGCAGACCGACACGCCTCAGCCGCGCGAGACCCGCAAGGTCTGGATCGATCCCGCGACCGGCTGGCGCGACGTCCCCATCTACGACGGCGCCGACCTGCGGCCGGGCTGTCGTCTCGACGGCCCGCTGCTGGTCGAGGAGCGCACGACGACCGCCTTCGTCGGTCCCCGCGACGTGCTCGAAGTCGACGAGCGCGATGATTTCCTCGTCCATGTCGGAGCCCTCGCATGAGCGCCTCGCCCCTCGATCCCGTCACCCTCGCGCTGGTGCAGAACCGGCTCGACCACATCTCGCACCAGATGGGCTGGGTGATGACGCGCACTGCGCGGTCGCCGATCTTCAGCCAGAGCCACGACTTCTCCTGCTTCATCGCCGACGCTCGCGGCACCTTGATCAGCCAGGCCGACGGTATCCCGATCCATACCGGCGGCGGCGGCTTCGCCGTGCGCGCCATCCTGCGCGACTTCAAGGACGCCATCGCGCCCGAGGACGTGTTCCTGCTGAACGATCCCTACACGGCGGGCGGCAACCACCTGCCCGACTGGGTGATTACGCGGCCGGTGTTCGTCGGGGCCAAGCTGGTGGCCTTCGCCTGCAATCGCGCCCATCAGGCCGATATCGGCGGCGGTGCGGCCGGCACCTACAATTCGGCTGCGACCGAGATCTTCCACGAAGGCATCCGCCTGCCGGTGCTGAAACTGATCGAGGCCGGCAAGGTCCGCGACGACCTGTGGCGCCTGCTGATGCTGAACACGCGCCTGCCCGAGGCGCTCGACGGCGACCTGCGCGCCATGATCGGCTCGACCCGCATCGGGGCCGAGCGGCTCGCCTTGCTGGTCGAGGAGCTGGGCGTCGATCGCGCCGACGAATTCTTCGAGGGCGTGCTCGACCATGCCGACCGGCGTTTCCAGACCTGTATCGATCGCCTCGAGCAAGGTGTCTGGAAAGGTGAGGAGCCGGTCGACAACGACTGCTTCGAGCCGATCGATGCGAAGATCGCCGTCACGGTCACGGTGAAGGATCGCAAGCTGGTCGTGGACTTTGCCGGCACCTCGCCGCAGGTGCGGGGCTTCAAGAACAGTTCGATCGCCAACTCGACCTCGGCGGTGTTCATGTCGCTGGCCTCGTTCTTCGAGCCCGACCTGCCGAAAAACGAAGGCGCCTTCCGCAGCGTCGAGATCCGGCTGCCCGAAGGCACGCTGGTGAATGCGCGCATGCCGGCGCCGATGACCATGAACACGGTGTTCGTGGCGCACGAGATCATTCACGCGATGTGGAAGGCACTGGCGCAGGCGCTGCCCGAGCGCGCCTCGGCCGGATGGTCGAAGGCCGTGCATGCCGTCACGGCCGGCCTGCGCGACGATGGCGGACGCTACGTCATGTACCAGTGGGCCGGCGCGCCGGCCGGCGGTGGTGTCGAGGGGCGCGACGGCTTCCACCTGATCGGTCACCTCATCACCCTGGGCGGACTCACGCTGCCCAACCTCGAGACCTACGAGCAACTTTACCCGGCGCGCTTCCATCGCCAGGAGCTGCGCTGCGACACCGCGGGTGCCGGCCGCTTCCGCGGCGGCGCCGGCTGCGACTACGAAGTCGAGATCTTCACCCCGGCCGACTACGCCTTTCGCGGCGAGGGTGCCGGCGCACCCTCGAGCTTTGGCGTCGCGGGCGGCCGGGCCGGTGCCGGGGGCGAGGTGGTGCTCACCCTGAGCGACGGCACGCGCATCCAGGCGCCGAAATACGGCGTCGAACGCCATGGCCCCGGAACCTACCGCGCACTGTCGCCCGGCGGAGGCGGCTACGGCGATCCGAAGACTCGCGATCCGGAGCGCGTGCTGCGCGACGTCCGCGACGGCATCGTGGGCATCGAGAGCGCCGAGCATGACTACGCCGTCGCAATCGACGCAAACGGCCGAAGCATCGATGCCAAGCGCACTGCGGAGTTGCGCACGCCCCTGCCCTGAAACCGCCATCTGCCGTTCGGCTGGCGGTGGGACGCATCGCGCTCATCTTGCCGCAACGCGAAGTCCCGACTTAGTTTCCTCGCCGACAACGAAAACAAACAAGGGAAGGACTTCACATGATCCAGCGCCGTAGTTTCGTGGCCGGCACCGCTGCCGCCCTCACCCTGCCCTCGATCGCCTTCGGGCAGAGCGGCCAGATCCGTCTCGTCGTGCCCTACGGTCCCGGCGGCTCGACGGACACGGCCGGCCGTGTCCTGGCCGAGCGCATGTCCGCAGACACCGGCAAGAACATCGTGGTCGAGAACCGTCCGGGCGGCGGCACGATGGTCGGCATGGTGAACGTCGCCAAGAGCAAGCCCGACGGCACCAGCCT
>CAIYWM010000416.1 GCA_903929895.1 uncultured Alphaproteobacteria bacterium | reverse complement strand
GGCCTTCAGGTCCTTCTCGGTGAGCCCGTAGGCGGCCAGGATCAGCCGGGCATCGACGAGCGTCCCCGACCCCGGCTCGTCCAGCGACAGCCGCTTGCCCTTGAGATCCGCCACCGACTTGATCCCGGAGCCCTTGCGGGCGACCAGCTGGAAGCTCTCCGGATAGAGGCTGGCGATGGCCCGCAGGCCATCCGCCCTGGGACGCCCCTCGTAGATGCCGGTCCCGTTGTAGGCCCAGTAGGCCACATCCGACTGGACGAAACCCGACTGCATGGTGCCAGCGGCGATCCCATTGGCGTTGGCGACGGAGCCGTTCGAGGCGACCGAGGTCGCGACCAGCCCGGGCACGCCGCACGAGCCTCCGTCGGCGCAGGAGCGAGAGCCCGGCGGGTTGGAGATGGCATTGGCGATCAGCCCGCCGATCGGAAAGTAGGTGCCGGCGGTGGCGCCGGTGCCGATACGGAAGAAGGTGATGTCCTGGGCCGCGGCAGGTCTCGCGCCCCATGCGGCGGCGCCGAGGCCGCCCAGCAGCGCTGTCCTGCGATTGATCCGCATTGGAGTCTCCTTGCTCTTCGGGGATTAGATCGCGTCCGACGCCGCGCCGCAACGATCGGCGTTCAATTCACGCCTATGGCGCGGCTCAACGTCGGTCCGATCTCCTTGTGAATGACCAGATCGGCATCGGCGTCCTGATCGGTGGGCTCGCGATTCACGATGACGAACCTGGCACCATTGCGGCGGGCAAGCTGCGGGAATCCGGCCGCGGGATAGACGATCAGCGAGCTGCCCAGGACGATGAACAGGTCGCAGGCCAGCGTTTCCTCCTGGGCACGCAGCATCGGCACCTCGGGCATCGCCTGACCGAAGGAGATCGTCGCGGTCTTCACGATGCCTTCGCATTTCTCACAGATCGGCAGCGTGCCCTTCTCCAGGAAGGCCCGCCGGATCGGGGCGAGCTCGTGACGGTGCCCGCAGTCCAGGCAGGTGGCGTAGGTCGTGTTGCCGTGCAGCTCGATGATCTTCGAGTCCGGGACTCCCGAGCGCTGGTGCAGCCCGTCGACATTCTGGGTGATGATGGCGCTCATGCGCCCTTGCTCCACCAGCTTGGCGAGCGCGCGATGGCCGGCATTGGGCTCGGCCTTCAGCATGGTCTCATCAGTGGCGAACTTGCGATGCCAGGACTCGCGCCGCATCTCCTCGGAGGCCATGAAGTCGTCGAAGTAGATCGGCTTGTAGCGGGTCCAGATCCCGCCGGGCGACCGGAAATCCGGGATGCCGGACTCGGTCGAAATGCCCGCCCCCGTGAAGGCCACGATCCGCTGGGCCGCATCGACCATCTCGCGTAGGCGTTCGGCTTCGTCCATCAGTCTCCTCCCTGGACCGTCAGGATAGCATCCGGCGATGGGCGCGCACGACAATCCGGCCTAAGCTTCGCCGACCCCTCAGGGAACCCTCGCCGGAGCCGCCGCCATGCCGCGCCACATCGTCTGCCTCACCTTCGACCATGACCATCTCTCGGGCTTCATCGCCCGCGGCATGACCTCACCCACGGCGATCTCGCGCGGCGAGTACGATATCGTGGTCATACCGCGGCTGGTCGCCCTGATGGAGCGCTACGGCATCAAGGGCACGTTCTTCACCCCCGGCCATACGATCGACAGCACGCCGCAGGCCGTCGCGCCCTATGTCGAGGCGGGCCACGAACTGGCCCATCACGGCTGGACGCACCGCCTGCCCGTCACCCTCTCGCGCGAGGAGGAAGAGGAGGAGATCGTCCGTGGCAACGACTCGATCAAGCGCATCAGCGGCCGGACGGCGCGCGGCTACCGTTCTCCCGCCTGGGATCTCTCGCCCCACTCGATCGAACTGCTGCTCAAGCACGGCATCCAGTACGACAGCTCGATGATGGGCCACGACTACGACTGCTACTTCGCCCGCCAGGGCGACGTCGCCGAACTGCTGACGCCGTTCGTGCGCGGCCGCGAGACGCCCCTGCTCGAGATGCCGATCAGCTGGTCGCTCGACGACTTCCCGCACTTCGAATACATGCGCCTGCCCAACGGCTCGGTTCAGCAGGGTCTGATGAACGCCACCAACGTGCTCGACAATTTCGTCGACGACTTCACCTACATGACCCGCGTCCAGCCCGACTTCGGCATCCTCACCTACACCTTCCACCCGCATGTGATCGGCCGCGGCCACCGCATGATGATGCTGGAACGTCTGATCCAGCGCCTGATCGAAGGCGGCGCCGTGTTCATGACGATGGAACAGGCGATGGGCGAATGGCTCGCGCATAACGGCACCGCGCGCAAGGCGGCGGAGTAACCAGAGTGGCGTAAACGAGCTTTCACAGGAATTGCTGCATGAGTCTCGATATTGTCAATGAAGGCATCAACAATCTTATCTCCTATTACGCCCAAGACGATTCACAGCTCAAAGGCACAATCAAAGTCCGCGGAAGCGGAAACCATCTCGCCATCGGGCCAGGTACAAAGGCAGCCAATCTACGCATTACTCTCGGCTCGGACTGTAAGGTCCTCATTGGCAGCAACTGCAATCTTGGGAGCCTCTTCATTCATGCCGCAAAGAATGCCCACATTTCCATTGGCGACCGATCAGGCTTCAGCGGACAAGTCCGGTTGTTGCTTCACGAAGCGCGACGCATCGAGATTGGCGGCGGCTGCCTGTTCGCTTCCGGTACCGACATCTCGGTCAGTGATATGCACTCCATCATTGACATCGCCAGCGGCGAGCGCGTGAACCCCGCGCAAAACGTCATCATCGAAGAACGCGTTTGGGTGGCCGAACGGGTGATTATTCTCAAGGGTTCGCACATCGAGGCCGGGTCGATTATAGGAGCAGGGAGCATAGTGTCGGGCCATATTGCGCCGAATTCACTGGCCGTCGGCATTCCTGCAAAAGTCACTCGGTCTGGAGTGACCTGGAAGCACAAGTTGCTATAGAGCTGACGTACCTTCTACAACTCAGCCATGCCACGCGCCGTGCGAATCGCCCGGCAGATGGTGACCATTTTTCCGATGGCGTGGTCGACGAACAGGCCGACGGCCTTCTCGATTTTCGCGGCATGGGGCGGCCGCGCAGCCGAGATCGCGCGGGCGATGTCGGCGGCGAGAGCCGCGGCTGTGCTTCGATTGTCCAGGATCGCCTTGCGCAGGGAGCCGTCGGCGGCGACCGGGGCAAGGACCGCGTCGACGCGCTGAAGGAATGATGGCGCATGGGCCAGGTGGCGGTACATGCTGGCCAGGATCAGCGGCTGAGGCTCGTCGCCGAATCTGTTGAGGCGCAGAACCAGGGCCCAGGTCGCGGCATCCACGTCTTCCTCGGAGGCCAGCTTGGGCAGGGCCAGGTCGGGCGCCGCCTTGCGCGGGCCCGGCGCGATCGTCCCGTCGCGGGCCACCTCGCCATTCAGCCAGGCGCGCAGGGCGCCGAGGGCAAACAGGTTGATCGTGTTGGAATGGTCGTAACTCGCCAGCACGGCATCGACGCTGGCGGGTTCCTCGCCGGCCAGCGAGGCCAGCCGGGGAATGTCCATCGTCCGATGAAAGGCCGCCATCGCGGCGTCAGGCAGCCCGGCGAGATAGAGCGGCTTCACCGCCGCCCAGGCCCAGGGCAGCGCCCCGTCCATGGTGGCGAGATGGCGCCACACGAGATTGACCACACGGACGCCGACGGTCGTGCGGATGTCGACAAAGAGATCGGCGATCTCGCCGGCGGCCGCGGCCTCCGTGATCGCCGGCAGCGGATCGCTCACTCGGCCGCCTGCTTGGAATCCTGTCCCAGCACGGTGAAGAACGAAGCGGTCTTGGGCTGCTTGGGGAGTTCCACCAACCCTTCCTTGAGGCGGGCGAAACGGGCTTCCTTGCCGCGAACGATGCGGCCTTCGTTCAGGCTCGGCATCGGGTTGCGCGCGATCGGAACCGCGTCGGCGGCGGTGTAGACGCAGATGTAGAGGCCGCGCGACTTGTCAGCGCCGTTGGCGGCCGAGCCGTGGAGCAGCCGCGTGTGCATCAGGCAGACGCTGCCCGCCTTGCCGAGGCAGGGGATCGACTGGCCAAGCGCCTTCTTCTCCTCGTCGGGGGCGACCGCACCCGTGAAACGCTCGCCCTCGAACAGCGACAGGACCGGCCCCTTGTGCGAGCCCGGCACCACAGTGAGGCAGCCGTTGCTCCCGTCGACGTCGTCGAGGAACAGCAGCGCCGTCACGATGTCGTCGTTGGTGTGCGGCGTATAGGCGAAATCCTGATGGTAGTTGACCTCGGTGCGCGCGCCCGGGAGCTTGAGGTTGATCTTGCAGTGGTGGAACTTGACGTCCGGCCCGATCAGCTCGGCCACCATGTCGACCATGCGGGCGTCGAGCATGACCTCGCGATAGGCGTCGGAAATGTCGGACGGATTGTTGATCCGCCGCAGCGCGGGCTTTTCCGCACTGTGCTCGGCGCCCATGTCGAAGCGCGGGCGGCCGTCGACTGTCGGCGGGCCGAAGGGCGTGGCGTGGGCCCGGCTCTGCTCGACCCACCCTGCGATCTCGCCTTTCAAGGCGGCGAGCTGCGCCGGCGTGACGGCGTCCTTCACCATGAGATACCCGTCGCGCCAGAACGCGTCGCGTTGCTCTTGTGTCAGCGCCGTCATGACCGTCTCCTTCAGCGTCCCTTGAATACCGGCTTACGCTTCTCCATGAAGGCGGTGCGGCCTTCGATGTAATCTTCCGAATCGAAGCACTGCTTCACCAGCCCGTTGAGGCGGGCGAAGTCCGGCTCGCCGTCGAGGCGCGTCAGCTCCTCGATCGTGCGCTTGGCGGCATGCATGGTGAGCGGCGCATTCTCGCCGATCATCCGGCAGTAGTTGTCGACGTAGGAATCGAGCTCGCTGTCGGGCACGACCCGTGTAACCAGGCCCATGCCGAAGGCTTCCTGCGCATTGAAGTGCCGGGCGGTGAAGAAGATCTCCTTGGCGTGGGACGGGCCCACGAGATCGGTCAGGATCTTCAGGCCGCTGGCGCGATACCCCAGGCCGAGCCGCGCCGCCGGAACGCCGAACCGGCTGTTCTCTGAGGCGATGCGGATGTCGCAGAGCAGCGACACCGCCAGCCCGCCGCCGATGCAATAGCCGCGGATGCGCGCAATCGTCGGCTTGGAGCACTTGTTCAGCCGCCGGTTGGCCTGCTCGCCGATCTTGTCGTAGTAGGCGACCTGCTCGGGCGTATTGCGCGCCTTCTCGAACTCCGAGATGTCGGCGCCCGAGACGAAGGCCTTGTCGCCCGCGCCCGTTACGACCACGACGCGGATCTCAGGATCGTTCTCGAAGTCGTCGAGAATGACCGGGATCGCCTCCCACATGTCGGTCGAGGTGGCGTTGTGCTTGTGCGGCTTGTTGAAGACGAGCCGGCCGACCGGTCCCACCTTCTCCGCGATCATGTTCGGTGTCGGGCTGATCATGCTCAGATCACGCCCCGCTTGCGGAAGTCGGCGATCGCCGCGGCGTCGAAGCCGGCTTCCTTCAGCACGGCGTCGGTATGTTCGCCCTGCTCCGGCGTTGCAGTCTTCATCTCGAACGGCGTGCGGCTCATGTTGATCGCCTGGCCGATCAGCTCGATGTCGCCCAGCTTGGGCGAGTGCACAGGATGCGCCATCTTGAGGTGCTTGACCTGCGGATCGGCGAACATCTCGTCCATCTTGTAGATCGGCCCGGCGGGCACGCCGGCCTTGTTCAGCTTCTCGACCAGGTCGGCGCTGCCGTACTTCACGACGCGCTTGTTGATCTCGTCGTTCAGGGCATCGCGGTTCTTGGCGCGGCCCTTGTCGGTGCTGAAGCGCTCGTCGGTCATCAGTTCCGGCGAGGCGATGGCCTCGCAGAACCGCTTGTAGATATGGCCGCCCGACGCCGCGATGTTGATGTAGCCGTCGCTGGTCTTGAACACCCCGGTCGGGATCGAGGTCGGATGGTTGTTGCCGGCCTGGCCGGGCACGTCCTTGGCCAGCGTCCAGCGCGCGGCCTGGAAGTCGCACATCGAGATCATGGCCTGCAGCAGCGAGGACGAGACCCACTGCCCCTGGCCCGACGTGTCACGCTCCAGCAGCGCGATCAGGATGCCGATGGCGCAGTGCAGGCCCGCGCCCACATCGGCGACGGCAATGCCGGCGCGCATCGGGCCTTCGCCCGGATTGCCGGTCACCATCATCAGGCCGCCCATCCCCTGGGCGATCTGGTCAAAGCCAGCGCGCTCGGCATAAGGGCCGTCCTGGCCGAAACCCGAGATCGACCCGAGGATGATCT
>CAIYWM010000415.1 GCA_903929895.1 uncultured Alphaproteobacteria bacterium | reverse complement strand
GCCGACGGCGCCCACCAGCAGCAGCGTGCGGATCCAGCCCGCCTTGCTCATCGCGCCGCCGTCCCCTGCACCAGGGCCCGCAGCGATTCACCGCGCAGATAGGACCAGAGGCGCGAGGTCACCGCGCCGAAATCGGCCCGCTCGGCCAGGCGGGAATCGCGGTCGCGCGGCCAGCCGGTTTCGACGATGTCGAGGAAACGGCCCGGCCGGGCCGACATCACACCGATACGGTCCGATAGCAGGTTGGCCTCGTCGAGCGCATGGGTGATCAGAAGCACCGTGGCCGAGGTTTCGCGCCACAGCCGCAGCAGCTCGTCGCCCATCAGCAGGCGAGTCTGCTGGTCAAGCGCGCCGAACGGCTCGTCGAGCAGGATCAGCCGCGGCTGCATGACCAGCGTGCGCGCGATGCAGACGCGCTGGCGCATGCCGCCGGACAGCTGGCTGGGATAGGCGCGGCGAAAGTCGCGCAGCCCCATGAATCCGACGGCGAAATCGACCCTTCGCTGGCTTTCGGCGGCATCGACGCCGGCTCGCCGCAGGCCGAAGGCGACATTGTCCTCGACGGTGAGCCAGGGAAAGCTCGCATCCTCCTGGAACACGACGCCGACGCCGTCCGGCACTTCGCCGCGCACCGGCTTGCCCTCGAACTCGACCGTGCCGGCCGACGGAACGGCGAGGCCCGACAGCACGTCGAGCAGGGTCGACTTGCCGCATCCGGACGGTCCGACGACGCTGAAGAACTCTCCGGCCCTGAGGTTGAAGGAGATCGGGCCCAGCGCGTGGACCTCGCCATGTCCCGCCCGTGGTGGGTAGACGCGCGTCACACCCTCGAGACGCGCATGGACCGTGTGCGCGGCCTCGCTCCCTACCGACGCCAGCCGCGGCGCCCCCGCGATCATTGCGTCTTCGCCGCGGCGGGGGCGAACTGCGGATCGGTGGCGGCCTTCCAGTCGACGGGCAGCTGCAGCGCGCCGACCGATCCCAGCGCATCGGCCATCGACTGCATCAGCGGCATCTCGAGCTGACCCGTGCCCCACCAGGTCGGATTCATCTTCGTGACGTTGGCGATGGCGTTGGTCACGACGTCGAGCGGCAGGTTGTAGGCCTTGGCCACGATCTGCGCGGCCTCCTTCGGATTGGCCTGCAGGAACTCGACGCCCTTGCGCCGCGCCTCGATCACTGCCTTCAGCTGGGCACCCTTCTTGGCGATGGTCTCGTCGGTCGCGATGCCGACCGTCTGGGCATAGGCCGGCAGCTTCTCGTCGATCCATCCCAGCGTCTTGTACTTGGTGCCGGCCTTCTCCTTCTGGGAGTAGATCGGCTCGGGAATGATGGCGACGTCGACCTTGTTGTGTTCGAGCGCCGTCAGGCCCGCACCGAAATCGCCGATGGCGACCATCTTTACATCGGCCGCCGTGATGTCCCAGGACTTCAGCGCGGAGAGCGTGATCGCCTCGCTGACCGACTTCGGCCGTGAATAGACGAAACGCTTGCCCTTCAGGTCGGCCGGCTTGTCGATCGCCTCACCCACGCGGGTCACCCAGAAGGCGCTGCGGCCGTTGGTGCCGCCGCTGATGATCTTGATGTTGAAGCCTTCCTTGATCGCCGCAAGGGCCGCCGGCAGCGCCACCTCGGCGAACAGCGTGTCGCCCGCCATCATGTTGCGGACACTGGTTCCGCCGCCCTTCGAGGTCAGGATGCCGGTGATGTCGACGCCGGCTTCCTTGAAGTAGCCCTTCTCCATCGCGATGGCGTAGGGCACGCCATAGAGCAGCGAGCCGTAGTGGGTGACGACGATCTCCTCGGCGCGCGCCGTCGCTACCGACAGCAAGCCGAGAGATGCGAACGCGAACGTGCGGATGGCAGCCTTTAAAGCCCTCATCGTTCCCTCCCAGGGAATGTTCCGACCGACGCCTTGTGGTGTCGATTCTTCTATTGTTATGACATTAGGACATTCCGGCCAGAGCGAGTCAATCCAGTGCCGGCAGCGCTATCCGCTCAGCAGAAAAGTCAGCCGTCGAACCGTGTGGACGGGTCAGCCCGTCTGGAGCGCCCCGGGCGCACCCCCGGGCAGGGCCGCGTGCGGCCGGCCCTGTCGATGGGGATTGCGGGCGGCGGCGTCCCACATGAGACGCGGATCGAAGGCTTCGGCCGCAAAGATCGTGACAATGACCACGGCACAGAAGGCGAGCGCGCCCATGCCGGGGTCGATGGTCACGGCGCGCCCGAACTGCACGAGCGCCCCCAGCAACGACTCCATGAAGATGTCGACCATCGACCAGCGCCCGATCCAGGCGACGATGAAGTAGAGCCGCGTGCGCTGGCGCAGGAACACGCCCGCTGTCTCCGCCGTGCCGGGCAGCGACGTCACCGAGATCATGCCGAGCAGGCCGATGAGCTTGAACAGCGGCACCAGCACGCTGGCGAAGAACACCAGCAGCGCCAGCGGATACATCTTGGACGAGACCAGTTCCTCGACGCCGCCCATGATGGTGCTGGGTTCGCCGGAGCCCAGCTGGATCACCGTCAGCACCGGATAGACGTTGGCCGGGATGTAAAGCACGGCACCCGCAAGGGCGAGGGAAAGAGTGCGGTTGAGACTGTCGGGCTTGCGTTCGTGCACGCGGGCACCGCAGCGCGGGCAACGCCCGTCATGCTCGGCGGGAATGCAGACGAGTTTGCATTGCTCGCAGCCGGCGGCACCCGGCCTGTACTCCAGCGGCGCGACCGGCGGCATCGGCGCGTGAGTCTGGCCGCGGCGTTCGATCTCCTCCCAAACCGCCTGCGGATCGAGCGCGAGCTCGGCCCAGACGATCACGACGGTGAGGATCGCGAGCGCATAGACCGCCGGTCCGAGCTGGATCGTCACGAGGTCGCCCAGCTTGGTGTAGGCCACGAACACGCCCAGCAGCAGCACCTCGAGCATCGCCCAGGTGCCCATGCGCCGGGCGAGGATGAAGACGCCGCGCAGGTTGGGCGGCAGGGTCCGCATGCGCAGGCCGATCAGCACGTAGAGGGTGCCGGCGAACTTGATGAGCGGCGCGAACGCCGTGGTGATCGACACGGCGATGGCCAGGGGCCACAGACCGTGGCGGACCAGCTCGGCAGGTCCAGAGAGGATCGTGGTCTCGTGCACGATGCCCGCGGTCGAGACCTTCATCAGCATCGCAAGCCACAGGACGGCGAACAGCACCAGCGAGGCGAAGGTAAGCGCCAGGCAACGCCCCGTCGGGTCGGCACGCGTGGCCCGCAGCTGCGTGCCGCAGCGCTCGCAGTCGGAGCGCATGTTGGCTGCCATCGCCGGCACGATCTGGAACAGGCCGCAGCCATGACATTCGCGCAGCTGCGGCGCCGTCACCAGGGGACCCGGGTCGCGTGGGACGGCGAAGGCCCGCAGCATGGCGCTACTGAAGCAGCGTCGCGACGCCGTCCGACAGCTCGCCGAGTGCGTCGCTCATGGCGGCGACATGGCCCGGCGTGTCTGCCGTCGGTACCGGCTTCGAGATCGAGAAGTTGCGTGAGGCCGTTCGGGTCGGCCGGTTGAACTGGATGGCGACCTGCGCCAGCAGGATGACGGTACCGGCCTTGTCGGCGTCGAAGCGCTGGAAGTCGATGCCGACCGTGGCGTAGGGATCCATCGTGATCGAACCGGACTCGCTGTAGATCTGGCTGCCCGGCAGGCGCTGCGAGAGTTCCAGCACGATGGTCCGTCCCAGCATGCCGCCGAGCGGTTCACCCCACCAGGCGTTCGCGCGGACGTCGAGCTTCAGGTCGTCCGTCGAGCGGACGATCTCCTTGCGGTCGAGATAACCCGGCAGGCCGACATCACGGACCTGCACGATTCGCGGTCCCCGCGTCAGGACCGGGCCCGGCCGCACCGCCAGCGTGTAGAGGACGGGTTCCGGCGAGGAACCGCAGGCCTGGAGCGCCGGCGCGGCGAGGACCGGGAGGGCGAGGAGGCCGAACTGACGGCGGCCGAGGCGAGTGCTGGTCATTCCTTGCCCGTGCTGGTGCGGCCCTTGATCAGGGCCTCGGGTTGACGCGACAGAAGATCGGCCAGGGCTCGGATCGAGCGCGCGGCGTCGGTGAGCTGCGGCAGCAGGCGGTCGAGTTCGCGGTTGAACTTCGATGTGTCGCCGTAGCCTTTCTCGACGGAGCCGATCAGGCGATTGGCCTTGGTGACGGCGTCCTGGAATTGCGCGGCGATCGCCGGCAGGCGTTTGAGCGCCGGCGTACCGTCGACGTCGAGCTTCCGGACGATGTCCTGGACGTCGATCATGGCCTTTTCCAGCGCCGCCAGGGTCGTCTTGATCTGCGGCCCGTTCACCATCTGGTCGATTCCGGTGGAGGCGCTGACCAGGCTGTTGCCGATTTTGTCGAAGTCGATGCGGTTGATCTTGCTCAAGAGTTCGCTGGCCGATGCCGTGATGCTGTCGAAGCCGCCGACTTCGGCGGCCGGAATGACATAGTGACCGCCTTCCTCGGTGAGCTCGCCCCCCGGGGCGCCGGGCACGACCTCCAGCGATATGACCTTCTGCGGGCTGATCAGGCTCGGCGCCTGCAGCGTGGCGCGCAGTCCACGCTTGATCATCTCCTCGGCGACGTTGATGGGTTCCATCCCCTGCGCCTTTGCAAGGTTGCTGACCCGGCCGGCCTCGACCCGATAATGGACCGGCGCGACCACGCGGTCGGTCTTCGGATCGTAGACCAGCCCGACGCGCGTGACCTCGCCGATCTTCAGGCCGTGAAACCGGACTTCGGCGCCGACCGTCACCCCGGCGACCGAGCCCGGAAAATAGGAGATCAGCTTGATCTGCTGGCCGAATCCCGCCGACTTGGCTTCCTCGATGTTGGTGTAGAGCTGGAAGCGCTGGCCGGGCGGGCTGATCGGCGCCGTCGAATCGTGCGCCGTATCGAAGGCGATGCCGCCCAGCAGGATGGCGCGTAGCGATTCCATCTCGATGTTGACGCCATCGGCGCCGAGCGAGATCGACAGGCCCGAGGCGTTCCAGAAGTTCGAGTCGTTGCGCACGTAGCGGTCGTAGGGCGCGCGCACGAAGGCATGGATGGCGACGCGGCTGGCGAGATCGTGCAGATCCCAGCCCAGCACGGTGCCGACCTCGATGTCGCGGAAGAAGATCGGGGCGCCGAGGCTGATCGAGCCCAGCCGACGCGAATCGAGCCGGAACGTGGTGCCCTTCACCGAGGCCTGCAGGATCGGCGGATCCTCCTGGCCCACGAAGTCGCGCTTGTCGGTGCCCGGTTCGGTTGACGGACGCATGCCGATGTAGGAGCCGGACAGGATGGTCTCGAGGCCGGAGATGTTGCCGGCGAAGAGCTGCGGCTTCACCACCCAGAAGATCGTCTTGTCGGTGAGCAGCGGCTCGGCTTCCTTCACCGTCTCGATCGTCACCAGCACCTTCGACAGGTCGGGCGGAATGGTGATGGTCTTCACCGTCCCCATGACGACATTGCGATACTTGAGCTGCGACTGGCCGGCCGTAAGGCCGGCGGCCGTGTCGAAGGACACGGTGATCACGGGACCGCGCTTGGAGAAGGCGTCCCACGCCAGCCATCCGGCAATCAGCGCCGTCGCGATGGGCACCAGCCAGACCAGCGGGAAACGGCGGCGGCGTCGAACCGAAGCCGCCCCGACGGCGCTCTGCGCACCAGGAGGCTTCGCGGCCGGGGTCCCGGAAATCGATCCGGGCGGGGCTTGATCTGTCATCCTACCTCGTTCGCCCCTCGGTCAGACGGGACGTTCAGCGTTCCCGGTCGTCGATGTCGCGGGCCAGGACTTCGCGCTTGCCGACATGGTTGGCGGAGCTGACCACGCCCTCGCGCTCCATGCGCTCGACGATGCGGGCGGCCCTGTTATAGCCGATCTGGAGGTAACGTTGGATGAAAGACGTGCTGCACTTGCGCTCGCGGGCGACCAGGGCGATGGCCTGGTCGTAGAGCTGGTCGCTCTCGCCGTCATCGGCATCGCCCGGCAGCCCGGTCCCCGAGCCCTCGCCGTCGGGATCGTCGGTGACCGACTCGATGTAGGCCGGCGCGGCCTGGGCCCGCAGGTGGCGGACCACCTCCTCGACCTCGCCGTCGCTGACGAACGGGCCGTGGACACGGGCGATCTTGCCGCCCCCGGCCATGTAGAGCATGTCGCCCTGGCCCAGCAGCTGCTCGCCGCCCTGTTCGCCCAGGATGGTGCGGCTGTCGATCTTGGACGTCACCTGGAAGGAGATCCGGGTGGGAAAATTGGCCTTGATGGTGCCGGTGATGACGTCGACCGACGGACGCTGGGTGGCCATCACCACGTGGATGCCGGCGGCGCGCGCCATCTGCGCGAGGCGCTGCACGGTCGCCTCGATCTCCTTGCCCGCGACCAGCATCAGGTCGGCCATCTCGTCGATGATGACGACGATGAAGGGCAGCGGCGTCAGGTCCATCTCCTCGTCTTCGAAGGTGGGCTTTCGCGTCTCGGGATCGATGCCGGTCTGGACCTTGCGGGTCAGCACCCCGCCCTTGCGCGCCGTCTCGGCGAGCTTCTCGTTGTAGCCCGCGATGTTGCGCACCGCGACCGCGCTCATGGCGCGATAGCGGTCTTCCATCTCGCGCACGACCCACTTCAGCGCCACGATCGCCTTGCGCGGCTCGGTGACGACGGGCGTCAGAAGATGCGGGATGTCCTGGTAGACGCTGAGTTCCAGCATCTTCGGATCGATCATGATGAAGCGGCACTGGTTCGGCGTCAGCCGGTACAGCAGCGACAGGATCATGGTGTTGACCGCCACCGACTTGCCCGAGCCGGTGGTGCCGCCGATCAGCAGATGCGGCATGCG
>CAIYWM010000414.1 GCA_903929895.1 uncultured Alphaproteobacteria bacterium | reverse complement strand
GGTGCTCTACAACTCGCACCTTGGCCACTACACCAACTTCGTGTACTTCTTCGGCCTCTCGGCGCTCGCCGTGCCGGCAGGTTTCCGCCCCGACGGCATGCCGTTCGGCATCACGCTGATCTCCAGCGCGAATGCCGAGCGCGCCCTGCTGGCCTTCGGCGCCCGCTGGCAACGCGCGGTGCCCTTGCCGCTCGGCAAGACGATGAGCCGCCTGCCTCAGCCGGAATGCGATCCCATCGTCGTGGAGGATCGCGTGCCCGTCGCCGTGGTCGGCGCGCACATGAGCGGTCTCCCCCTGAACGGCCAGCTTCTGGAGCTGGGTGGCCGGCTGCAGAGCGCCGGCAAGACCGTCCCCGCCTATCGCTTCTACGCCCTGCCCGGCGGCCCGCCCCATCGGCCGGGGCTGGTGCGCGTCAGCGAGGGCGGCAGCGCCATCGAGCTGGAAGTCTGGAGCCTGCCGGCCGAGAGGATCGGCGACCTGCTGCGCCGCATCCCCGCGCCGCTGGGTCTCGGCAGGGTGAGCCTGGCCGACGGGACCGACGTCGCGGGATTCCTCTGCGAGGCACACGCAGCGCAGGATGCGAAGGACATCACCTCGCTGGGCGGCTGGCGGGCCTACCTCGACACGCTGCGGTAGCGCGTTGCGCTTCAACTGCGGGGCGCCGGTCTGCTAGGGTCCGCTCCTTCGAGGAGAGGAAACGAACCCATGAGTGGAAAGATCGCCGTCGTCACCGGCGCGGGCAGCGGCATCGGCCGCGCCTCGGCGCTGGCCCTGCTGAACAACGGTTACAAGGTCGCGCTGGCCGGCCGCCGCAAGGATGCGCTGGACGAGACGGCGTCGATGGCCGGCAACAATGCGCCCAACGCGCTGGCCGTCCCGACCGACGTCACCAAGCGCGACGACATCGTGGCGCTGTTCGCCAAGGTGAAGGCGACCTGGGGCCGGCTCGATCTGGTGTTCAACAATGCCGGTGGTGGCGCCCCGCCCGTGCCGCTGGAGGATCTGCCCTACGAGACCTGGCTCAGCGTCCTGGCGGCGAACCTGACCGGTCCGTTCCTGTGCACGCAGGAAGCCATCAAGATCATGAAGGACCAGACCCCGCGCGGCGGCCGCATCATCAACAACGGCTCGATCTCGGCGCATGCGCCGCGGCCCTTCTCGGTGGCCTACACTTCGACCAAGCACGCCATCACCGGCCTCACCAAGTCGACGTCGCTCGACGGTCGCGCCTACGACATCGCCTGCGGCCAGATCGATATCGGCAACGCCGTGTCGCCGATGACCGACCGCATGACCAAGGGCGTGCTGCAGCCCAACGGCACGACCATGGCCGAGCCGCGCATGGACGTCTCTGCGGTAGCCAATGCCATCGTCTACATGGACAGCCTGCCGCTCGACGCCAACGTGCAGTTCATGACCGTGATGGCGACCAAGATGCCGTTCGTTGGGAGAGGCTAGCGCGCAGCGCTAGCCTCTGGCGGGCGGCAGCGCCTTCTGAGGCGCGAGAGCCCGCTCGGTGCAGAATAGATACGCGGGCTCGGAGGCCCG
>CAIYWM010000413.1 GCA_903929895.1 uncultured Alphaproteobacteria bacterium | reverse complement strand
GTGCACGAGTACAAGAACGTCCAGCGCTGGGCCGACCTGATCGGCGAGCGTCCGGCGGTCCGTCGCGGCCGCATCGTCAATCGCCTGCAGGGCGATCCGGCGAACCAGCTCCATGAACGCCACGACGCCAGCGACTTCGACCTGAAGACGCAGGACAAGGTGGCCGCCAAGGGCTGACGCGGTCCGCCATCGGTTGCACACGATGTCGCCGCTCGGCGACATCGTGTCGGCACCGATCTTGCGTCGGTCGCGGGGAGTCGACCAGCGCAGGAGAACAGGGTGAGCAGCACAAACCGGCCCAAGGTGGCTTTCATCGGCACCGGCGGCACCATGTCCTCGCTGGGTGTGCATCCGCTCGAGTTGCAGGATTACGGCGTGCACGAAAATCGCATGCATGCCAGCGAGATCGTCGCCCGCTTCGCGGTGGTCGAGGAGATCGCGGAGATCATTCCGGTCGATTTCCGCAACGTGCCGAGCCCCGAGATCTACTTCGCCGAATGGAAGGAACTCGCTTCCCTCTGCCATCGCGTCGTCGCCGAGCATCCCGACCTGTCCGGCATCGTCATCGGCCATGGCACGGCCACGCTCGAAGAGACGGCCTGGATCCTGAACCTGGTGCTCAAGGTCGATGTACCCGTGGTGCTGATCGGCTCGCAGCGGCCGGCCTCCGGCCTGTCGACCGATGCCGCGATCAATCTCGTGAACGGGGTGCGCACCGCCGCCAGTCCGCAGAGCCGGGGCCGGGGCGTGC
Source organism: uncultured Alphaproteobacteria bacterium (assembly GCA_903929895.1). Classification (GTDB taxonomy): domain Bacteria; phylum Pseudomonadota; class Alphaproteobacteria; order Reyranellales; family Reyranellaceae; genus Reyranella. The sequence continues at coordinate 819 of CAIYWM010000413.1, read as the reverse complement.
TGGTCATGCTGAACGATGAGATCCAGGCGGCGCGCGAGGTTACCAAGACGTCGAACTGGCGCATGCAGACCTTCCGTACGCCCGACTTCGGCGTCCTGGGTCACGCCGACGCCGACCTCATCGCCTACTACCGGCGGCCGGAGCGCCGGCACATGCCCGACACCGAATTCGACATCGCCCATCTCGACGCCCTGCCGAGGGTGGACATCGCCTATGCCTATGCCGGCTCCGACGGCAGTGCGATGCGGGCCTTCATCGCGGCCGGGGCAAAGGGGCTGGTCTCCGCCGGCTTCGCACCGGGCATGCCGCCGGCTGCAGATTTCGCGGCGATGGAAGAGGCGGTGAAGCAGGGCATCGTCGTCTTGCAGTCCTCGCGGGCCGGGTCTGGCCGCATCTTCCGCGGCCAGAAGCTCGCCAAGGCCGGCATCCTCGCCGCGGACAATCTCAATCCGCAGAAGGCGCGCCTGCTGCTCGCCCTGGCGCTCACCCGGACCAGCGACCCGGTCGAGATCGCGCGGATGTTCGCCACCTACTGATTGCAGTCTGGGCGTGCCGGGCAACCGTCCTGGCATGAAGTGTGTATGATCTTCAGCCATGACTGTTTTTTCACGACGCACCTTCCTGGCCGCGGGCGCCACTGTCGGCCTGTTCGCGCCGGCTGTCCGCGCGCAGCCTGCCTACCCGTCGCAAACGATACGCCTCGTCGTGCCCTATGCGCCGGGCGGCGGGTCGGATTTCACCGGACGCCTGGTGGCGCAGAAGCTGCAGGAGACGGCGGGCTACACGCTGATCGTCGACAACAGGGCCGGCGCCGTCGGC
>CAIYWM010000412.1 GCA_903929895.1 uncultured Alphaproteobacteria bacterium | reverse complement strand
CTGCTCCCGTTTAGTACTGGGCGGCCTGTTCGATGTCATAGGTAAAATCGGTTTCTATCTCACCGGTAAGGTCATCGAGCGCATCTTCGACCTGCCCCATGGCTTCGTCGACCTCGTGGCCGGGTATGTCGAACTCTTCGGCCAACCGGTCGAGCGCGGCGCGGATGTCGGCCCGCGCCTCGAATTCCGCGCGCCGCAGGGCATCGAGCCGGTCGCCTGGATCTCGCGCGCCTATGAAAAGCCTCGCCCAATCAGCCAACACGGACAGGGGAGCAACCGGCAGTGCGGCAAGCATCTGTCGTCCTATGCTCATGAATCTCTCCAAGTGACGCCTTTGGAAAAGCGATGATCCGAAGGGAGCCGATCGAAGTCGGGAATGGGGGCGTGCGGCCTCGAGAGCCGCGAGCCGTCAACCGCGACGACAAAAGGTCAGCCCGGCATCAAACGACAGCAGGCCGACCGAACGTGCGAGCATGTTCGTCAACATCATCATGACGGAAAGGTGGCCCCGACGGTGGCGACGTTCAACGAAACGAGTTCGTCGATTTGCAGGACTGTTCGAGAAAATGCTGCTTCCCGCGCGCGCGACATTGCGGAGGCGAAGAGCCCCTCAATCGAAAAGCGTCGCCAATCGCTGCTTCATCTGATCGGCGACGTAGAGCGCCAGGGCCTGGATGGTGGAGGTCGGGTTCACGCCGCCCGAGGTCACCCAGATGCTGCCGTCGACAATGAACAGGTTCTTCACGTCGTGCGCCCGGCCCCACTCGTTCACCACCGAGCGCTCCGGATCCCTGCCCATGCGCGCCGTACCGAGCAGATGGCCGGGATAGTTCAACGCCGTACGCGAGGCGTAGAGATCGGTGGCGCCGGCCTCCGTGAGGATCTCCTCGGCGCGGGCGATGCCGTGCTCCATCATGCGGCGCGTGTTGTCGCTGATCGTATAGTCGATCTTCGGTGCCGGAATGCCGTTGCCGTCCTTCAGCACGGGATCGAGGGTGACCCTGTTGTGCTCCTCGGGCAGATCCTCGCAGGCGACGCCGATGCTCAGGCGGTGATCGAGCATCTGCCGGTAGCGGCGATGATGGTCGCGGCCCCACGGCAGCAGGCCCGAGGCGGCGCCGACGATCGCCTGGTTGGCCGGGCCGGTGCCGCGGCCGAACTGCAAGGTATAGCCCCGCACGAAGTCACGCGACGGATCGGTCTCGTAGAATTGCTTGCTCCAGATCGTGTTGATCGGCCCGCGCCCGCCGTCCAGCGGCTCATCGACATAGCCGGAGACGATCGGCCAAGGATGCAGCATCAGGTTCCTGCCGACGAGACCCGACGAATTGGCAAGTCCGTTCGGAAACCTCGCGGAGGCCGAGTTCAGCAGCAGGCGCGGCGTGCCGACCCCATTGCAGGCCAGGATTACGACTTCGGCCGGCTGGAACTGCTCGACACCGTCGGCGTCATAATAGATCGCGCCAGCCGCCATGCCGCGCTCGTCCGTGGTGATCTCGCGCACGCGACAGCGCGTGCGCAGCTCGACGCCGGCCCGCAGCGCGAGTGGCCAGTAGGTGATGTCGGTGCTGGCCTTGGCGCCCTGGGCGCAGCCCGGCGTGCAGTGACCGAGATTGATGCAGCGGGCGCGACCCTCGTAGTCGGTGGTGGCGATGCTGCTGTCGGAGGGCCACCAGTGCCAGCGCAGCCTGTTCATCGCCTGGGCGTAGCGAGTGCCCGTCTTGCCGAGCGCAATGGGCGGCATCGGCGGATGCCGCGGCGGCACACCGGGGTCTCCGGCGAGGCCGGAGACGCCCATCATCCGGTCGTTCTCTTCGTAGAACTTTTCCAGCGCCCAGTAATCGACGGGCCAGTCGTCGGCCACCCCATCCAATGACTTCACCTTGAAGTCCGAAGGATGCATGCGCGGCCAGTGGGCCGTGTAGATGAGCGTGCCGCCGCCGACGCCGTTGAAGTTGGCGATCTTCATCAGCGAATTGTCGTCGTTGACCGGATAGTCGGTGTCCCGTCCGCGACGGTTGGGGCTGATCTCGAAATCCGTGTAGCGCCGAGCCTCCCAGTCGCGGCCGTTGCTGGGGAACTCGGTCGGCTTCATCCAGTCACCTTGTTCCAGGCACAGGATGCGCATCTTCGTCTCGGCCAGGCTCCACGCCACGGCCGCACCCGACGCGCCCGACCCGATGATCAGGACATCAACCTTCTCGTTGCCGGCCATGTCAGCGGCCTCCGACCCGCAGAAGGCGATCGTCGCGCCAGAAGGGTTTCCGGTCACGTACGACGTCGAGCAGCGACCAGTCGCCCTGCTCCAGCACATAGCCCTTGGGGAACGGCGCGCGGGCTTCATGCCCGAGGGCCAGCAGCACGCGATCGTCGCGATAGTAAGCGCCCACGATCACCCGCCCGAGGGCCATCGCTGCCGCGCCGCCGCTTGCGTACCAATCGTTGATCAGGCGTTCCCTCGTTGTCAGGTCCATCTCCGCGAATAGCCCACCCGACTTTGTCGCGATCGCGGCCAGCGCTTCGCGAACGAGAGGGAGGTCCCGGCCGGTCGATCTCACGATATCGTCGAGGATGGCCGGATCGTCGGCACCTGGCATGCCGACAGTGGCGTCCGCCGGAACCATCGTTCCGGCGATCTTCCTGAGGGCGTCAATTTCAGCGGCGGAAAGTCGAGTTTCGGGAGCGGCGGCCATGTGAACCCTGATGACGTGCAGGGGCAATCCTAGGCGATCGCGCGGCCCCCATCGACGTAAAGATTGACGCCGTTGATGTAGGCGCCGGCGTCCGAGCAGAGCAGCAGGGCGGCACCCACGAGATCGCCCGGTTGGCCGAGCCGGCCGGTCGGGATGCGCTGGACGAGCGCCGCACCTTCCGAGGCCATCTGATCGCGGTTGCGCGCCGTCAGGATGGCGCCGGGGGCCAGGTTGTTCACCGTGACACCCTGGCCCCCGAACTGCCGGGCGAGGTTCCACGCCCAGTTCAGCTGCGCCGCCTTGGTACCGGCATAGACCATCATCTGGGGATGCGGCCGGATCTGCTGGACGCTGCCGATGGTCACGACCCGGCCCCAGCCGCGTCGGCCCATGGGGGGAACGAGGTCCTGCAGCAGTTCCAGCGGGCTGCGCAGATTGACCGCGATCTGCCGGTCGAACCGCTCCCGACT
>CAIYWM010000411.1 GCA_903929895.1 uncultured Alphaproteobacteria bacterium | reverse complement strand
CCTGAGAGGACGAGCAGGCCCGCGAACTTCGCGAGGCGCTGCGGTGTCATAGCGGAGGCCGGACCAAACAGGGTGAGTGAGAAGAAGAGGACGAGAAGGCCCCCGCTCAGGTTCTCCTGGCTGAGGAAGCCGCCCGCCCCCCACAGCATTCCCGCCAGCACCGCCATTGGCCAGCCGCGGCGGGCGGCATCAGCCCCCAGCAGCAGCCAGGCCAGCCCGAGCGACAGGATGGGAATCGTCATCCATCGCGTGAGCACAGCCCAACCCGCCAGATCGATCGTCTCGGCGGGGCTCGGCCACAGGGTCCAGCCCAGGAGCCCGGCAACGGCCCAGCCGAGGCCCAGCAACTGCTGAACGATGATGAAGAAGAGAACGACACAGACGACGTTGAGCAGGAGGTTGGCGGCAAGGAAGCCGTGGTTGCTGAAGTGCACGAAGTCCGTGAGAGCGCCCATCAGGAGCTGGTTGCCCGGTCCGTACTGTGTCTGTGCCTCCACGTAGGGTATCGCGCCCAGCCTGATCTGCTGCAGCGCGCTCAGGTGAACGTGCGAGTGGATGTCGTAGAACTTCGCCAGGCCGTCACCGCCAACGACGTCGGCGCCGCGTAGCGCCGGCAGGCCGAGCCAGCAATAGGCAAGAACCGCGATCACCAGCGCACCCAGAACTCGTAAAGGCCATTCGTGCCGGCCGACCGCAGCCACCGGGCGAGCGCCCACCGGCACGCCCTGGATGAAAGCCACCCAGAGCCAGTGGAAGGCGATGAAGGCCGCGATGCCGAGATAGCCGAAGATCAGCGGGCGCTTGTCCATCCGGCCCCACTCGATGACTTCATCGTGCGGCGAGATCGCGCCCGAGGGTGCCAGCGCCAGATAGCAATAGCCCGCGACGGCGCCGAGTAGCCCCACGCCATAGAGCAGGGCACCGCCCCCCTCCCCGCGCCGTCTCGCCACCTGATGGACAAGGGCGAGGGCCACCGCCGCCGTCGCGAGGCCGGCGAGTAAAAAGTCAAATCTCGACTCGAGGACGGCGACCTCGACAATCAGCAGCGCCGCCGCTACGAGGCAGATCAGACCCTGGATCGCCGTCACGGCCGGGCCGTGGCCAGAAGGAGATTGCCGATCCCGAAATGGTTCACGCCGTTCTCGATGGCGTGCACGGCGTTTGCCACCCCCAGGCCGAACGCAGCGGCAAAGGGCGCGAGCCCCAGAGCCGTCTTGACCGAGACTTCGCCATAGCCGGCGGAAGAGAGATGGGCGGCGAGCAGGTCGCGCCGGTACTTGTTGATGTGCTGCTCGATGTAATCCACCGGCGACAGGGCGTTGACGCCGAGTTCGATGAGCGGCCAGAGCGACCTGTAGTTGGGCGTGGTCACGACGAGCACGCCGCCGGGCGCCAGCAGCGCCCGCGCCTCGGACAGCAGGCGGATCGCCGCCTCCGGCGTCAGGTGCTCGATCAGTTCGACCAGCGTTACCGCGTCGAAGCGCTCGCCGGCCTCGGACAGTCTGGCCAGAGACCCTGTGGAAAAGCGATGCGTCGAACTCCCGTAGGTCCGGGTCGCGTACTCGATCTGCGCGGCGCTGATGTCGATGCCAAGCGCCTCGACGCCCGGCAGATAGTTGCCGATGAAGGTGCCGGGGCCACAGCCGATGTCGAGCACCCGGCGAGGACTACCCAGGAGAGCCGCGACCGTCCGGAATTTCAGGTCGTGCCAGCAATAGCGTACGCCGAACTTCCGTCGATAGACCTTGTCGTAGAATCCCGCCGGGATCCTGGTTTCATAGTCGTAGACGGCGTCTTCCATTGCTGCTTGTCAGGGTCTCGTGGCCGCGCGCACAGACGGCTGCAAGACCACCAGTCTGCAAGACCATCGGGAACGTCTTGGACCTCGACAGGTGACGTGGCAAGAGCCCGTCAGCGGGCAAGCGGTCCCTTGAGCACCGTGCCGGCGTAGGTGCCCGTCGCTTCCCCGTTGTCGAACGCCACGGCGCCGTTCACCAGGGTTGCCCTGATCCCCTCCGCCTTCTGGACGAGGCGGCGGGCACCGCCCGGCAGGTCGCGTTCGACCGTCGGCAATGTCGGCCGGATGCGATCCGCCTCGAACAGGACGAGATCGGCCCGGTACCCCTCGCGGACGAGGCCACGGTCGGCAAGGTCCCAAGCCAGGGCATTGTCGCGGGTGATCTTCTTCACCCCCTCCTCGAGCGTGAAGGCCCCGCGCTTGCGCACCCAGTAGCTGAGCAGATGCGTCTGCAGCGACGAACCCATCTCCTGGGCGACATGGGCGCCGGAATCGGAGAAGGTCGCCAGCGTGCGCTCGTGCTTCAGGATGCCGAGCACGTCATCCGGCGATTCGTTGACCAGCGGCTGGACGTAGACCTGATTCTCGTTGGCCAGCGACAGATCGATCATGACCTCGACCGGATGCTGCCCGCGCGCCCGGGCGAGCTGCTCGACCGTGGGATCGTCCCAGTCGACGCCGGTCATCGCGAACAGGTTGGCGTAATCGGGCTTGCGCGGATCCGTCGTCGCCGCCCCTCCGCCCTGGAAGACGTTGTCGCGCGGCTTCATCCGGCTTTCCGCCGCGACAAGTTCGCGCCGCACCTCGGGATCGGCCAGCCGCCGCTTCTGCTCCTCCATCGGCAGGTCGCGGACCTTGCGCCACGCCGGCAGCACGTCGAACGGCAGGTAGGACTTGAGCGAGAAGATGGCATTGATCGAACGGGTCGTGCCCTGGCCGAACATGCGGCCACCGGCGGCCACGGTCTCGTCGATGTAGCGCGTCTGATAGGCCCAGCCGGTCGGATCGTCGCCCTGCTTGGTCGCCAGCACGCCGAACATGACCGGGCGCCGGTAGGCGAGCGCCAGCTCGCGCAGCCGCGCGAGGAAGGCCCGGTGGGCCGGGCCGCTCGCCACGTCCGGTCCAACCTGGAAGATGCCGGCATCGAGCTCAGCCATGGCCGCCAAGATGCGGTCGATCTCCTCCCATTCGGCGATCCGGCTGGCGACCGGCGTGTTGTCCGGCGTCACGTGCGTGGAGGCGCGCGAGCTGGAAAAGCCCATGGCCCCGGCCCGCAGCGCCTCCTTCACGAGGTCGGCCATGCGCACCATCTCGTCTTCGGTCGCCTTCTCGGTGAAGGCCCGCTTGCCCATCGCGTACATGCGCAGCGCCGAATGGCCGATATACATGCCGTAGTTGATGGCCTTGGGCAGGCGCTCCACGGTCGCGAGATATTCCGGGAAGGTCTCCCAGGTCCAGTCGATGCCGGCGGCCATCGCCTCGGTCGGGATATCCTCGACCGCCGAGAGGCAGCGCGCATAGAGGTCCCGATCCTCGGGCTTGCAGGGCGCCAGCGCGAAGCCGCAATTGCTCATCACCACCGACGTGACGCCGTGCCAGCACGAACAGCTGCCCAGCGGATCCCAGGCGACCTGGGCATCCATGTGCGTGTGGCCGTCGATGAAGCCCGGCGAGACGATCAGACCGTCGGCGTCGATGGTGCGCGCCGCAGTGGAGGTGATGCGTCCGACCTCGGCGATCATTCCATTCTTGATGCCGACATCGGCCGTGAAGCGCTGGCTGCCGGAGCCGTCGACGACCGTACCGCCGCGAATGATGAGATCGTGGGCCATCAGGAACCGTCCCTGTGCCGAACGATTTCGACGAAGGCGACAATTGCGGCTGCAACGTCCGGCATACGAAACCTCCCTTGCTGCTTTTGCCGACGATTGCAGTCTTCGCCGCTTCCGGCAAGCGGACGGACTCAACCGGCCCTAACCGTGCTAGCGTGGCCGCAATAAACGGGGAAACGCCAAGTGTACGACTACATTATCGTCGGCGGCGGGTCGGCAGGCTCGGTCATGGCCAATCGGCTGTCCGCCCGCAGCGCCAACAAGGTGCTGTTGTGCGAAGCCGGTCCGGACACGCCGCCCGGCCGGGAGCCCAAGGAAATCGCCGACAGTTATTCCGGTACGGCCTACTTCGATCCGCGTTTCCACTGGACCGACCTCAAGGTCCATACCCAGGTCGTCAGCCACAACAACCCGCAGGAAAACCGTCCGCCGCTGCGCAAGTACGAGCAGGCGCGCGTGCTGGGCGGCGGCTCATCGATCAACGGACAGATGGCGAACCGTGGGGCGCCGACCGACTACGCCGAATGGGAAAGTCGCGGCGCTGCGGGCTGGGGCTGGAACGACGTGCTGCCCTACTTCAAGAAAGTCGAACGCGACCTCGATTTCGACGGACCGCTGCACGGCAAGGACGGTCGCATCCCCGTGCGCCGCATCCCGCGCGACAAATGGGCGGGCCACGCCCAGGCGGTCGGCCGCGCCTTCGAGGAGAAGGGCTTCAAGTACCTGCCCGACCAGAACGGCGAGTTCGTCGACGGCTATTTCCCGGTCACTCATTCCAATGCCGAGGAGCGGCGTGTCTCGGCCGCGATGGGCTATCTCGATGCCGAGACCCGCAAGCGCGCCAACCTGACGATCTCGACCGACACGCAGGTCATGTCGTTGCTGTTCGAGGGCACGCGCTGCGTCGGCGTCACCGCCCGGGTCGGCGGCAAGGAGCAGGAGTTCCGTGCCCGCGAGGTGATCCTGTCGAGTGGCGCCATCCATTCGCCGGCGCACCTGATGCGGGCCGGCATCGGTCCGGTCGGGCAACTCGCCGACCTTGGCATTCCCGTCGTGTCCGCCCTGCCCGGCGTCGGTCAGCGGCTGATGGACCATCCCTCGATCGCGCTGTCATCTTTCATCAAGCGCGGCGCCCGCCTGCGCGAACATACGCGGCGGCACATCCATGTCGGCCTGCGCTACTCGTCCAACCTGCCCGGTGTGCCCAAGGGTGACATGTTCGTGGCCGTGGCGAGCAAGTCGGCGTGGCATGCGGTGGGCGAGCAGATCGCCTCGCTGCTCACCTTCATCAACAAGACCTATTCCGAGACAGGGCAGGTCAAACTCACCTCGCGGGACTGGCGCAGCGAGCCCCTCGTCGAGTTCAATCTCCTGTCCGACAAGCGCGACCTCGACCGGTTGATGAGCGGATTCAAGCTGATGGCCTCGGTGCAGATGACCGATGCGCTGCGCCAGGTGACCGATGTGCCCTTCCCGGCCTCCTACAGCGACCGCGTGCGCCAGATCGGCGTGGTCAACGCCAAGAACAAGTGGCTGACCCGTCTGGTCGCCACGATGCTGGATGGGCCGGCGGCGCTCAGACGCTACATGATCGACAACTATGTGATCGAGGGCTTCACCTTCGACCAGGTGCTGAACGACGACGACGCGCTCGAGGCCTTCGTGCGTAAGGCGGCGATCGGAGTCTGGCATGCCTCCTGTACCTGCCGCATGGGCCGCGACGACGATCCGATGGCCGTGGTCGACACTCAGGGACGCGTGCGCGGCGTGCAGGGGCTGCGCGTGGTCGATGCCTCGATCTTCCCGGTGGTGCCATGCGCCAACACCAATTTCCCCACCCTGATGACGGCCGAGAAGATTTCGGACACCGTCCTCGCCGGACACTGAGGAGCAATCGCATGTCGGTCGTGCTGGGCAGCGGCGAGCACCGCTACCGCGTCGTCGAAAACTGGGCAAAGCTGCCTGACGGCTGGGAGTTCCGCGACGTCGCCGCCGTGGCGTGCGACAGCAAGGATCGCGTCTATGTCTTCAACCGCGGCGAACACCCGATGATGGTGTTCGACAGGGACGGCAACTTCCTGCGCTCGTGGGGCGAAGGCCTGTTCAACCGGGCCCACGGCATCCATATCGACAGCGACGATAATCTGTTTTGTACCGACGACGGTGACCATACGGTCCGCAAGGTCAGCACCGACGGCAAGGTGCTGATGACCATCGGCGTACCTGACCAGCCCGCCCCCTTTCTGAGTGGCAAGCCCTTCAATCGCTGTACCCACACCGCCCTCTCGCCCAAGGGCGAGATCTACGTCTCGGACGGCTACGGCAACAGCCGCGTTCACAAGTACTCGCCCGACGGCAAGCACCTGATGTGCTGGGGCACGACCGGGACCGATCCCGGTGAATTCAACATCCCGCACAATATCGCCGCCGACGAAGACGGCTGGGTCTATGTCGCCGACCGCGAAAACCATCGCGTGCAGGTGTTCGACGGCAACGGCAAATACGAGGCGCAGTGGAACAACATGCACCGGCCTTGCGCTCTCTACTGCTGCGGTGGGGCGAAGAACCCGACCTTCATCATCGGCGAGCTGGGCCCCGGCATGCCGGTGAACAGCAAGCACACCAATCTCGGCCCGCGCCTGTCGATCGTCGACAGCAAGGGCAAGACCCTGGCCCGTCTCGGCGGACAGGACGGCCCCGGCCATGAGACCGGACGTTTCCTGTCTCCGCACGGGCTGGCGGTCGATTCGCGCGGCGACATCTATGTCGGCGAGGTGAGCTACACAAACTGGCCGAGCACCTTCCCCGGCACCCCCGTGCCGAAATACCTGCGCTCGTTGCAGAAACTCGAGAAAGTCGTCTGAGGAGAATGGTTATGGTTGAACGCGTACTCGTCGTCGGGCCCAAGGACACCCTGTCCATGGTCGACGACCTCGCCCCCAAGGGCTACGAGATCGTCAAGGCCCTGCACAATTCGCCGGAGCAGAAGGCCGCCCTGCCCGGGACCCACTACTTCGTGGGCTTCATCCAGCAGTACGTCACCCCGCAGCTCTTCAAGGATGCGCCGAACCTCAAGCTCATCCAGATGCTGAGCGCGGGATACGACCGCGCCGATCTGGAGGCCGCGAGGAAGAGCGGCGTGCCGCTGTGCGCCAATGGCGGCGCCAACTCGGTCGCCGTCTCCGAGCATGCGATGCTGCTGATGCTGGCGGTCTCGCGCCGGCTGATCACCCAGCACTCCAACGTCACGGCCGGCCGCTGGCATGGCAATTCGCCGCCGACCGTCCATGAGGTGCGCAACCGCGTGCTGGGCATCATCGGTCTCGGCACGATCGGCAAGAAGGTCGCCAAGCTGGCCCTCGCCTTCGGCATGACCGTCCACTACTACGACATCGCCCGCCTCAAGGAAGAGGAAGAAGACGCGCTCGGTGTCCGCTTCCGCCTGTTGCCCGAGATCCTGAAGCATTCGGACATCGTTTCCCTGCACGTGCCGCTGAACGGTTCGACCCGCCACATGATCGGCAAGGACGAACTGGCCGCCATGAAGAAGTCGGCGATCATCGTGAACACGTCGCGCGGGCCCGTGATCGACGAGAAGGCGATGATCGCGGCGCTTTCGGCCGGCAACCTGTTCGGCGCCGGCCTCGACGTGTTCGACGAGGAGCCGACACCGCCGGACAATCCTCTCCTGAAGCTCGACAACGTCGTCCTGACCGCGCATCTCGCCGGCCCCACGTTCGAGAGCAACATCACCCGCCTGCGCAACGGCTTCGACAACGTCCAGCGGGTAGCCCGCGGTGAGCCCGCGCTCTGGGTCGTTCCTGAATTGCTGGAGCCGAAATGAGCCGGATTGCCCGTAGGACCCTCCTGGGAGCGGCTCTTGCCGCTCCCTTCATCGCCCGCGAGGGCTTCGCCCAAGGCGACTGGCCCAAGGGTCCGGTCCGCTGGGTCGTTGCCTTCGCGGCCGGCGGTGCCGCCGACACAGTGGCACGCAACATCGGCGTGCGCGTGGCCGAGATCATCGGCCAGCAGGTGATCATCGACAACCGGACCGGCGGCAATGCCGTTGTCGCCGCCAATGCCGTGCTGCAGGCGCCGCGCGACGGCCAGACGTTCCTGGTCGATGCCGCCAACCAGATCACCAACACCTTGCTGATGAAGGACCTGCCGTTCGACTATGCGCAGACCTGGTTGCCGGTCACCCAGCTCGCGAGCTTCCCCCAGGTCGTCGCCGTGAAGCAGGACTTCCCGTCGAAGACCATCCCGGAATACATCGAAGCGGCAAAGGCCAAGCCCGGTACGATCAGCTACGGCACCCCACCCGCGGCCGGCATGGCCCACATGGCCGGGGAGGAACTGCAGCGCCGTGCCGGCATCAAGCTGATCCACGTGCCCTATCGCGGCGGCGCCGACGCCGCACGCGACATCGGCGCGGGCGCCGTCGATTCGGTGATCATCACCACGAATTCGATCCGCCCGCCCGTCGCCGCCGGCCGCGCGCGCGTGCTGGCGGTCACCAGCGTCAAGCGGTCCGTGGCCTTCCCGGATGTGCCCACCCTCGCCGAGAGCGGCTATCCGGGCTTCGACCTGAACGACTGGAACGGCCTGTTCGCCGCCACCGGTACGCCGCCCGCCCTGGTCGACCGCATGCAAGCCGTGGTGGCCGAGGCCATCAAGGACCCGAAGGTGAAGGAACGGCTCGATCCGACCGGCGCCGATCTGGTCGCCAACACGCCGGCCCAGTTCAGGACCTGGATCGCCGGCCAGCGCGAACTGCTCGGCAAGCTGATCGCCGAGGCGGGCATCAAGCTGCAGTAAGACGCGCCATCAGGCTGTCTGAAGCTTCACCCTGTAGGTTTCCTCGAACTTCAGGATCGCCGCGAAGGAGATCGCGGCGGCCGCCATGATCATGAAGGCCGGGCTGTAGTCGTTCGCCGTGCGGTCGACGAGCCAGGTGGCTACCAGCGGGCTGAAGCCGCCCAGCACGCCGAGGGTCACGTTGTACCCTAGCGCAATGGCCGTGCAGCGGATCCCGGCCGGCACCGACTCAACCATGAGAGCCGGCTGGGCGCCGATGAAGGCGCCGACCGACAGCACGAAGCCCAGCTGG
>CAIYWM010000410.1 GCA_903929895.1 uncultured Alphaproteobacteria bacterium | reverse complement strand
GCTCTCCTCTATAAGTGGGCCCTTGGGGCACCTCGCAGTGACCCCGCATTAGTTCCCTCTTGGAGAGCAGCCACTCAAGCCGCCCTTCATCCGCAATCACACCACCTCAGGACGACAATGACTTAGTACCCCGTGACCGGGTCGACCGTGTTGATCAGCGGTTGCCCGGCACGCATCCGCTTGATGTTCTCGATCACTCCGGGCGAGGCGGTGCGCGGGTTGGTGGCGCCGGCGATGTGGGGCGTCACCTTGACCTTGGGATGCGTCCAGTAGGGATGGCTCTCGGGCAGCGGCTCGGTGTTGAACACGTCGAGTGCGGCGCCGGCGAGATGGCCCGACTCGATGGCGGCGAGGAGGTCGTCATCGACCACGTGCCCGCCGCGACCCATGTTGATCAGGTAGGCGCCCTTGGGCAGGGCCGCGAACAGCTTGGCGTCGAGCAGGCCCTTGGTGTCGCGCGTGAGCGGCAGCACGTTCACCAGGATGTCGGTGCGGGCGAGGAAGGCCGCCAGCCCGTCCGGGCCGTGGAACGTCTCGACGCCGGGCAGGGCCTTCTGCGTGCGGCTCCAGCCGGCCGTCGGGAAGCCAAGCGCTGAAAACTTCTTCGCCGTGTCCTGGCCGATGGTGCCGAGGCCGGTGATGCCGATGCGGCGATGGATCGTGTCGACAAAGTCCTCGGGCTTCCACTGCTTGGCCCGCTGGCTCGCCGCGTACTTGTCGATGTCGCGATGGTGACGCAGCGCCCAGTAGATGGCGTACTCGCTCATCTGGCCGACCAGACCGTCGTCCATGATGCGCGTGATCGGCACGCCGGCCGGGAGCTGGTCGTCGGCCAGCAGGTGGTCGACGCCCATGCCCAGCGACACGATCAGCTTCACGTTGGGGAAGGAGGCGATCAGGCCGCGATCAGGCTTCCAGGCCAGGACGACCTCGATCTCGTCCTTGCTGCCGAGATTGTCGCGGGTGCGGAAATCGAGCGGGCAAAGGCCCGCTTCGAGGACCTTGTTCCAGAGGATGCCGTCGGTATCGCGGCTGATATAGGCAATAGCGCCGGTCATTCGGTCTTTTACTGGGGCGGACTCGCCCGGTCGAGCCCCGTTCGCTCTATTCTTCGAGATTAGGAAGCAACGGTCCGGCTATCGCCGCCGATCGCTTCGAGATTGAAGGCCGCAGCGATGAGCGCCTGCGTGTACGGAGTCTGGGGCGCCTCGAAGATCTGCTTCGCCGGGCCGCGTTCGACCACCTTGCCGTGGCGCAGGACGACGACCTCGTCGGCCAGCGCCCGCACGACCTTGAGGTCGTGACTGATGAAAAGATAGGCAAGCTTGTGCCGCTGCTGGAGGTCGCGCAGCAAATCGACGATCTGGGCCTGGATGCTCATGTCGAGCGCCGAGGTCGGCTCGTCGAGCACGATCAGCCGCGGCTTCAGGACCAGGGCGCGGGCGATCGAGATGCGCTGGCGCTGGCCACCGGAGAATTCGTGCGGGTAGCGTTCGCGGCTCGACGGATCGAGGCCGACTTCGCGCAGCACCTGGTCGATCAGGACGTCGCGCTCCTGTTTGGTGCCGATGCGGTGGACCTCCAGCCCCTCGCCCACGATCTCGCCCACCGACATGCGCGGGCTGAGCGAGCTGAACGGATCCTGGAAGACGATCTGCATCTCGCGGCGCATCGGCCGCAGCTCGCGCTGGCTGAGCCCCTGCAGGTCGCGGCCATCGAACCGGATGCCGCCCTCGCTGCGTTCCAGTCGGAGGAGGGCGAGACCCAGGGTCGTCTTGCCCGATCCCGATTCGCCGACCAGGCCGATCGTGTGGCCCGCGCGCAGCGCAAGGCTGACGCCGTCGACGGCCTTCACGTGACCGACCGTGCGGCGCATCACGCCGCGCCGGATCGGGAAATGCACCTTGAGATCGTCGAGCCGAAGGATCTCGGGCGCGGCGGGATCGGCCGCCGCCGGCCGTCCCTTGGGTTCGGCCGACAGAAGATGCTGGGTGTAGCTGTGCTGCGGCCGGTCGAAGACCTCGGCCACGGGACCCTGCTCGACGATCCGGCCCTGGGTCATCACGCACACCCGGTCGGCCATCTTGCGCACGATGCCGAGGTCGTGGGTGATGAACAGCAGCGCCATGCCGTAACGCGCCTGCAGCGATTTCAGCAGCTTCAGGATCTGCGCCTGGATGGTGACGTCGAGCGCCGTCGTGGGTTCGTCGGCGATCAGCAGGTCGGGCTCGTTGGCGAGCGCCATGGCGATCATCACGCGTTGGCGCTGGCCGCCCGAGAGCTGGTGCGGGTAGGCGTCGAGCCGGTTGGCCGCGTCGGGAATGCCGACCTGTTCGAGCAGTTCGAGCGTGCGCTTGCGCGCCGCCTCGCGCGACAGGCCCTTGTGCAGGATCAGCACCTCGTTCACCTGCCGCTCGATCGTGTGCAGCGGGTTGAGCGAGGTCATCGGCTCCTGGAAGATCATCGAGATCCGGTTGCCGCGCACCGACAGCAGCTCGCGCGTCGAGGCGCCAACCAGCTCCTTGCCCTGGAAGCGGATGCTCCCCGTGGGATGGCTGGCCGCCGGATAGGCCAGCAGCTGCAGCACCGACAGTGCCGTCACCGACTTGCCGGAGCCCGATTCGCCCACCAGCGCGACGGTCTCGCCGCGCCTGATGTCGAAGCTGACGCCGCGCACCGCCCGCACGGCCTTGTCGCCGGTGCCGAAGTTGACGGAGAGGTCCTTGACCTCGAGCAGGACAGAGTCGCTCACGCCAGCACCTTGCGCGGGTTGAAGGCGTCGCGCACCGCCTCGCCGATGAACACCAGCAGCGACAGCATCAGCGCGATCACGAAGAAGCCGGTGAAGGCCAGCCAGGGGGCGGTGAGGTTGTTCTTGCCCTGCAACAGCAACTCGCCGAGCGAGGGCGAGCCCACCGGCAGGCCGAAGCCCAGGAAGTCGAGCGAGGTCAGCGTCGTGACCGAGCCCGCCAGGATGAAGGGCAGGAAGGTCAGGCTGGCCGTCATCGCATTGGGAAGGATATGCCGGTACATGATGCGCGCGTCCATCATACCCAGGGCGCGGGCGGCGCGGACATAGTCGAAGTTGCGGCCGCGCAGGAATTCGGCGCGCACCAGCCCGACCAGCGCCATCCAGCTGAACAGCAGCATGATGCCCAGCAGCACCCAGAAGCCCGGCTGGATGAAGCTTGCCAGGATGATCAGCAGGTAAAGAGTCGGCAGGCTCGACCAGATTTCGAGGAAGCGCTGCATCAGGAGGTCGACCACGCCGCCGAAATAGCCCTGCACGGCGCCGGCGGCGATGCCGATCACCGTGCTGGCCACGGTGAGGGCCAGCCCGAACAGGACGGAAATGCGGAAGCCGTAGATGAGGCGGGCCATCACGTCGCGGCCGCTGTCGTCGGTGCCCAGCCAGTGCTGCCGGGACGGCGGCTGCAGGGTCGTCCGGCCTTCGCCCTTCAGCACCGTGTCGTAGCTGTAGGGGATCGGCGGCCAGAGGATCCAGCCCTTCTCCTCGATCAGCTTCTGCACTTCCGGATCGGAATAGACGGTATTGGTCGGGAAATCGCCGCCGAAGGTCGTCTCGGGATAGTCGCGGACCAGCGGCGAGTAGAAGCCGCCATTGTAGCGGATCAGGATCGGCTTGTTGTTGGCCAGCAGCTCGGCGAACAGCGAGAGGAAGAACAGCAAGCCGAAGATCGCGAGCGAGATCATGCCGCGCTTGCTGGAGCGGAAGGCCGCGAGTCGGCGGCGGTTCATCGGGTTCATCAGCCGCGCGCCTCGAAATCGATCCGCGGATCGACCACCGTGTACATGATGTCGCCCAGGATCCCCATGACGAGGCCGATCAGGCCGAAGAAGTAGAGCGTGCCGAACATGATCGGATAGTCGCGGTTGAGCGCCGCCTCGAAGCCCAGCAGGCCGATCCCGTCGAGCGAGAAGATCACCTCAATCAGCAGCGAGCCGGTGAACAGCACGCCGACGAAGGCGGCGGGAAAGCCCGCGATCACGATCAGCATGGCGTTGCGAAAGACGTGGCCGTACAGCACGCGGCGCTCCACCAGGCCCTTGGCGCGGGCGGTCAGCACGTACTGCTTGTGAATTTCCTCCAGGAACGAGTTCTTGGTGAGGAAGGTGAGTGTGGCGAAGCCGCCGATCACCATGGCGCCGATCGGCAGGGCCATGTGCCAGAAATAGTCGAGCACCTTGTCGATGGGGCCCAGCGAACTCCAGTCGTCGGAGACGAGGCCGCGCAGGGGGAACCACTTGAAGTAGCCGCCGCCGGCGAACAGCACCACGAGCAGGAGCGCGAACAGGAAGCCCGGGATGGCGTTCAGCACGATGAGGGTGGTCGAGGTCGACACGTCGAAGCGCGAGCCGTCGCGCACCGCCTTGGCGATGCCCAGCGGGATCGACACCATGTAGATCAGCAGCGTGGTCCAGAGGCCGAGCGAGATCGACACCGGCATCTTCTCGATGATGAGGTCGACCACCCGCTTGTTGCGGAAGAAGCTCTCGCCGAAGTCGAAGACCAGGTAGTTCTTCATCATCAGCACGAAGCGTTCCCCGATCGGCTTGTCGAAGCCGTACATCTTCTCGATGCGCTCGATCAGCTCGCGCGGCAGGCCGCGGGCACCGCGATAGGTGCCGGAACCGCCCGACGAATCCGACGCCGACTTGCGCAGTGTCTCGCCGCCGCTCGAGCTGCCGGAGAAGCGCTCCGTCGCGTCGACCGCCGTGCCCTGGATCTGGGACAGCATCTGTTCGACCGGGCCGCCGGGCGCAGCCTGGATGATGAAGAAGTTGACCACCATGATGCCGAACAGGGTCGGCACCACCAGCATCAGGCGTCTCAGGATGTAGGCGATCATGGAGCGGCCGGACGCCTACTTCCTTTCGCGCTGAAGGGCGCGGTCCTTGGCTTCGTCGATCCACCAGGTGTCGAAGGCGAAGGGCGCGTAACGGGCGCTCTTCTCCGGCCGGGCGAAGCGGTTCCAGTAGGCGACGAACACCTTGTTGTTGTGCCAGTTGGGCACCACGAAGTTGCTCCAGAGCAGCACGCGGTCCAGCGCCCTTGTGACGGCGATCAGGCTCTCGCGATCGGGGGCGGCGATCAGCGTGTCGATCAGCGAATCGATGGCGGCGTCCTTGATGCCCAGCGAATTGCGGCTGCCCGGCGTGTCGGCCGCCTTCGAGCCCCAGAAGTCACGCTGCTCGTTGCCCGGGGACAGCGACTGACCGAAACCCTCGACCATCATGTCGTAGTCGAACTCATCCTCGCGGCGCTTGAACTGCGCGGTGTCGACCGTACGCACGTTCATGTCGATGCCGATGCGCTCGAGGTTCTGCTTGTAGGGCAGCACGACCCTCTCGAAGCTGGCGTCGTTGAGGAGCATCTCGAAGGCGAGCTTCTTGCCCGTCTTCGTCTCCGTCATCTTGCCGTCCTTGATCTCCCAGCCGGCCTCCTTGAGCAGCGCGAGCGCGCGCCGCGCCAGGTCGCGGACGTTGCCGGTGCCGTCGGACTCGGGAGGCTTGAACTCCTTGGTGAAGACCTCCTCGGGGATCTTGCCGCGCAGCGGCTCGAGGTACTTCAGCTCCGCCGCCGTCGGCAGGCCCGACGAGGCGAGCTCGGAATTGCCGAAGAACGAGACGTTCCGCTTGTACATCCCGTAGAACAGGTTCTTGTTGGCCCAGGCGAAATCGAACATGGTGGCGATCGCCTCGCGCACGCGCTTGTCCTTGAAGTAGTCGCGGCGCGTGTTGAAGGCGAAGCACTGCATGCCGGTCGGCAGTTCGTGCGGGATCTCGGCGCGCTGGATGCGGCCGTCGCGCACCGCCGGAATGTCGTAGGCCGTCGCCCAGTTGCGCGCGATGTTCTCCTGCCGGACGTCGAGGTCGCCGGCCTTGAACGCCTCGAACTGCACGGTGACGTCGCGATAGTATTCGTAGCGGATCACGTCGAAGTTGCTGCGCCCCCGGTTCATCCAGAGGTCCTTCGCCCACCAGTCCGGGACGCGGCGGTAGGTGATCGAGCGCCCGACATCGAAGGAATCGACCTTGTAGGGGCCGCTGCCGAGCGGGATCTCGAGC
>CAIYWM010000409.1 GCA_903929895.1 uncultured Alphaproteobacteria bacterium | reverse complement strand
CTGATTCGTTTATTTCGATTGTTTCGTTTATTCGCCAGTACCCGGCTTTTTCAGCGGCCTGTTAGGCTGCTGCCGCGAGGTCGCGATCGATCTCGAGGGCACCTGCCTTGAGGCGCGGGATCAGCTCGCGGCCAAAATCCGTGACATCCCCGAGCGGGTCGAAGCCACGGATGAGGAACGAGGCCACGCCGAGCCGGTAGTACTTCAGCATCGCCGCCGCGACCTGCTCCGGCGTGCCGACGAGGCAAGAGGTATTGCCCTTGCCGGCGGCCGCGCCTGCAACCGGCATCCACAGCCGCTCGTCGTGCACGTCGCCGCGCCTGGCCAGCTCGACCAGGCGCTCGGCCGACTTGTCCTGCGGCTTGGTGGGCATGGTTCCGCTCGACTTGAGATCGTCGAGGATCTTCCTCGCCTTGTCCCACGCCTTGCCTTCGGTCTCCGCGACGATCGGGCGGAACGAGACGTTGAAGCGCGGCGTGCGGCCGAACGGCAGGGTCATGCGCCGGAACTCTTCCATCCGCTCAGCCGTCTCAGCCAACGGTTCGCCGAACATGGCGAAAGTATCGCAATGCTGCGCGCCCATCGCCATCGCACCCGGCGACGAACCGCCGAAGAACAAGGGCGGATGCGGCTGCTGGAAGGGCCGGGCCTCGGAGAACACGTCCCTGAAACGGTAGAACTTGCCCTCGTAGTCGAACGGCCTGGTCGAGGTCCAGACCTTGCGCATCACGTCGAGATACTCGGCGGCACGCTCGTAGCGTTCTTCCTTGGGGGAAAAATCGCCTTCACGCTGCTGATCAGCGTCGCTGTTCCCGACGATGATGTGAAGGGCCAGGCGGCCGCCGGAAAGCTGGTCCATCGTCGCCGCCGCGCGCGCCGCGAGGGTCGGCGACACGACACCAGGCCGGTGGGCGATCAGGTAGCGAAGCTTTTCCGTATGGGCTGCGGCATAGGTCGCGACGGTAAAGCCCTCGGCCGACGAGGCGTAGTAGCCGACCAGCACATAATCGAAACCCGCCCGTTCATGGGTCTGTGCGAACTCACGCAGGAGTGAGGGCGAGATGCCGCCTGCGATCACATGCAAGGCCGTCCCCTGAGGCGGCGCCACACCGATCATGCCGATCACGTTGACGGGCATAGCCTTCTCCTAAGTGTTCTAAATATTGGAATATCGTTCCAGTATCCTTGCGAGCGTGAAGTTTGCTGTCAAGCCGAAGCCCCTGCCGTCTATAAGGACCGCCCATGACCCACGCCCTCCCCCCCCTCGACATCCTCCGCGACGCCACCACGACGATTGCCGAAGAGGCGGCGCGCGAGATCATGCGCATCTACGCGGGCGACCACGGCGTTCGAGACAAGGAAGACCGGAGCCCCGTGACCGACGCCGACCATGCCGCCGAAGCGGTCATCCTGGCCGGCCTGCGCAAGCTCACGCCCGGCGTGGTGATCATCGCCGAGGAGGAGATGGCCGCCGGCCGCGTCCCGACACTCGACGACGGACGCCCCTACTGGCTGGTCGACCCGCTCGACGGGACCAAGGAATTCATCAAGAAAAATGGCGAGTTCACGGTGAACATCGCTTTGGTCGAGAACGGCCGACCGACGCTCGGCATCGTCCTGGCCCCGGCCACCGAAACCCTATGGCGCGGCGCCAAGGGCCTCGGCGCCGACAAGCGCGAGGGCAAGGGACCCTTCACTCCGATGCAGACGCGCTCGGCGCCGCCCGGGGGGTTGACCGCCTGCGCGAGTCGCAGCCACGGCACCTTCAGCGACCTCGACATCTGGTTCCGCAACAATGACCTGACCGTCGTCGATCGCGTCCAGGCCGGTTCGTCGCTGAAGTTCTGCCTGATTGCCGAGGGCAAGGCCGACATCTATCCGCGTTTCGGACCGACCATGGAATGGGACACCGGTGCGGCCCAGGGCGTGCTCGAGGCCGCGGGCGGCGAGGTCGTCACCGTCGACGGCAAACCCCTGCTCTACGGCAAGCCGCGCTTCGCCAACCCGCACTTCATCGCCCGCAGCCTGGCGGCGCGATGAGCGTGGTCGAGGCGACGGCGCAGTCCATCGCCGAGGCCGCCGAGACGCTTCGCGCCGGCGGTCTCGTCGCCTTCCCGACGGAGACCGTCTACGGGCTGGGCGGCGATGCCACCAACGAGCGCGCCGTGGCGGCGATCTTCGAGGCCAAGGGCCGGCCGCAGTTCAATCCGCTGATCAGTCACGTGCTCGATGCCGCCGCCGCCCGAGCCTTCGTGCGCTGGACGGATACGGCCGAGAAACTCGCGGCCCGTTTCTGGCCAGGCCCGCTGACACTGGTCCTGCCCCGTGCCGAGGGCTCGACAATCGCCCTGCTGGCGACCGCCGGGCTCGACACGGTGGCAATCCGCGCGCCCTCGCATCCGATCGCCCAGGCGCTGATGCGTGCGACCGGCCGGCCGATCGCCGCGCCCTCGGCCAACCGCAGCGGCGAGGTGAGCCCGACCCGGCCCGAGCATGTCGCGCAATCGCTGGGCGCCCGCGCACCCATGATCCTCGACGGCGGCCCCTGCCTGGTCGGCGTCGAATCGACGGTCCTCGATCTCTCGACCGCGACACCGGTCCTGCTGCGGCCCGGCGGCGCGACCCGGGAAGCAATCGAAGCCGTGATCGGGCCGATCGCCCTCAGTGACGCGATCCCGAGCGGCGATGCGGCACGCAAGTCGCCCGGTCAGCTCCACAGTCACTACGCGCCGACGCGTCCCGTAAGGCTGGAGGCGACTTCGGTGTCGCCCGACGAGGGGCTGCTCGCGTTCGGCGAAACCCTACCCACAGGCGCGATGCTGACGATGAATCTCAGCCCGTCCGGCGATCTCGGCGAGGCCGCCGCCAACCTGTTCGCCATGATGCGGGCGCTCGACCGGCCGGGCATAGGTCGAATCGCCGTGATGCCCATTCCGCAAACCGGGCTCGGCCTCGCGATCAACGACCGCCTCCGACGCGCCGCCGCGGATGACGGCTCCCACAGGCAGCGCTAGTCTGCCGTCAAAGAGAGGAAACGATGCCCGATACCGCCATCCCCCCGACCATTCCGACGTCGCCCGTCACACCCGCGATCCTCGAAAGCCTGCGCGCCATCGTGGGCGACAAGGGCTTGATCGCCGACGACCAGGGCAAGCAGCCCTTCGTCACCGACTGGCGCGGCTCGATCGTCGGAAACGCGGCCGTCGTCGTGCGCCCGGCCAATGTCGAGGAAGTCTCCAAGGTCGTGAAGCTCTGCCACGACAACGGCATCGCCATCGTGCCCCAGGCCGGCAACACCGGCCTCATGGGCGGCGCGACGCCCTGGCCCTCGCACACCGGGATCGTCCTGTCGGTCGGCCGCATGAACAAGGTCCTGAACGTCGACCCGGTCGGCTACTCGATGACCGTCGAGGCCGGCTGCGTTCTGCAGACCTTGCAGGAGACCGCGGCCAACCACGACCGCTTCTTCCCGCTGTTCCTGGGCGCCCAGGGCTCCTGCATGATCGGTGGCAATCTCTCGACCAACGCCGGCGGCGTGCAGGTGCTGCGCTACGGCAACGCCCGCAACCTGGTCATGGGCCTTGAGGTGGTGCTGCCCAACGGCGACATCTGGAACGGCCTGCGCGCGCTCAAGAAGGACAATACCGGCTACGACCTCAAGCACCTGTTCATGGGCGCCGAGGGCACGCTCGGCATCATCACCAAGGCCGTGCTGAAGCTGTGGCCCGCCTCCAAGGACGTGGCCACCGCCTGGCTCGCCATCCGCGATCCGCAGGCCGCCATCGAGATCCTGTCCG
>CAIYWM010000408.1 GCA_903929895.1 uncultured Alphaproteobacteria bacterium | reverse complement strand
TCGACAACATCTTCCGCTTCACCCAGGCCGGCTCGGAAGTGTCGGCGCTGCTGGGCCGTATCCCGTCGGCGGTGGGTTATCAGCCGACCCTGGCCACCGACATGGGCGGCCTGCAGGAGCGCATCACCTCGACCAAGAAGGGCTCGATCACCTCGGTGCAGGCCATCTACGTGCCCGCCGACGACTTGACCGACCCGGCGCCTGCCGCCTCGTTCGCCCACTTGGATGCGACGACCGTGCTCAGCCGCTCGATCGCCGAGCAGGCGATCTTCCCGGCCGTCGACCCGCTCGACTCGACCTCGCGCATGCTCGACCCGCGCGTCGTCGGCCAGGAGCACTACGACATCGCCCGTTCGGTCCAGCGCGTGCTGCAGCAGTACAAGTCGCTGCAGGACATCATCGCCATTCTGGGCATGGACGAGCTCTCGGAAGAGGACAAGCTGGTCGTGAGCCGCGCCCGCAAGATGCAGCGCTTCCTCAGCCAGCCGTTCCATGTCGCTGAAGTGTTCACGGGCACGCCGGGCGTGTTCGTGAAGCTCGAGGACACGATCAAGGCTTTCAAGGGCATCCTCGCCGGCGAGTACGACGATCTGCCGGAACCGGCCTTCTACATGGTCGGCACGATCGAGGAAGCCGTGACCAAGGCCAAGAAGCTCGCGGCCGAGGCGGCCTAAGCAGATGGCCAAGGTCTCCTTCCGTCTGGTGATGCCCGAGCGCGAGTTGCTCGCGACCGAGGCCGACATGGTGGTCGTCCCGGGCAGCGAAGGCGACTTCGGCGTGTTGCCGGGCCACGCCCCGCTGGTCTCGACCGTTCGCCCCGGCGTCCTGGAGGTCTACCAGGGCAGCAAGGTCGAGCGGCGCTTCCTCGTGGCCGGCGGCTTCGCCGAGGTCACGCCGGAGCGTTGCACGGTGCTGGCCGACGAGGCGGTGCCCTTCGAACAGGTCACCGTCGCGCAGCTCGACGAGCGCGAGCGCACCGCCCGCACCGATATTACTGACGCCGCTACGCCCGCCGAGAAGGCCGCCGCCGAGAAGAACCTGGGGATCGCCCAGGATCTCAAGCGCGCACAGGCCTTCTACGCCAGCCGCTGATTTCAGCGCTACTGCGCAATTTTCAGTCGAAAACTGCTCCGGTCTGCCATTGAAAGGCGGGCCGGAGGCGGCTCTATTACGCTGGTGAGACAACGCACCGAGGGTGCTCGTTCATGGGTAACTGGACACTCGAGACGATCGCCTGGGATCGCTTCGACGCGTCGAAGGTGGATCCGGAGATCGTCCGCAACATCAAGGCCGCGGCCCAGGTGGAGCGGAACGGTGGCGATTACGGAATCTATCTCGGCCGGGTCTTCGCCGACGACCCCGCCTTCATGGCCGCCGTGGAAAACTGGGTGGTCGAGGAGGTCCAGCACGGCATGGCGCTGGGCCGCTGGGCCCAGCTCGCCGACCCGTCATGGGATTTCGACGCGGCCTTCGAACGGTTCCGGACCGGCTACAAGCTGCCGCTCCATGTCAGCGAATCGGTGCGCGGCAGCAGAGCCGGCGAGATGATCGCCCGCTGCATCGTCGAGACCGGCACCAGCTCCTATTACAGCGCCCTCAAGGATGCGACCGAGGAGCCGGTGCTGAAGCAGGTCTGCCAGAAGATCGCAGCCGACGAGTTTCGCCACTACAAGCTCTTCTACGAGCACCTCAATCGCTGCCTCGAGCGCGACCGGCTGAACCGCTGGTCCCGGCTGCGCATCGGCTGGGGGCGCCTCGCCGAGAGCGAGGACGACGAACTGGCCTATGCCTATTTCGCCGCCAACGAGCCGACCGGAGCGGTCTACGACCGCAAGCGCAACATGCAGGCCTACGCCAGGCGCGCCTATCCGCTCTACCGCCAGACCCACGTGCAGCGCGCGATCGCGATGGTGCTGAAGGCGGTCGGGCTGGAGCCGCAGGGCCGGCTCAACAACCTGATGACCCGCGCAGGCCTGTGGTTCCTGCGTCGCAACGCCGCCAAGCTGGCCGCGCAGGGGGCTTAGAGCGCAAAGGTCCCTCGCTTTCTTGACCTCAAATCAGGTCGGCGAATTCCTCGAACACAGCGTCGTAGACGGCGCGCTTGAAGGGCACGATCAGCGTCGACAGTTCGCTGGGCGCGATCCAGCGCCAGGCGGCGAATTCCTGGTCGTGCGCGTCGATGTCGATGTCGGCATCCGTCCCTGTGAAGGCCAGCGCGAACCATTTCTGCGCCTGGCCACGCCAGCGACCCTTCCAGTGGGCAGGCCGCCGCTCCTCCGGCACCTCGTAGGAGATCCACGCGGTACTCTCCCGCAGCAGCAGCGCCTTGGTCGTGCCGACCTCCTCGTGCAGTTCGCGGCAGGCGGCTTCCACCGACGTCTCGCCCTTGTCGATGCCGCCCTGGGGCATCTGCCAGGCATCGGGCTGGTTGGCGCGGCAGCCGACGAAGACGCGGCGATCGGGATCGATCAGCATCAGGCCGACGTTCCGTCGATATTCGGGTGCGATGGCGGTGGTCATGGACCTCAGGGGCGGAGCTGCGCGGGTTGGGCCCGCAAGCGGGTCATGCAGGCGTTGCGGCACTCGAAATGCCCGATGATCGGCACGAAAGATAGGGCCGTCTGGCCCTCCTGGCCCTTGTACCAGGCGGCGATGGCGGTGATCGCCTCGTCGTCCGGCTGCATCACGCCGAACGCGTGGCGCGGTGCGCGGCCGGGAGCGGTCTCGCTCACCCACGCACCGAGCCGGTCGAGGTTGCCGGCAACGCCGTCGCCCGCGAGCTTGTAGTCCAGCACATCGGTGCTGCGGGCATAGCCCACGCCCAGCTCCTCGGCCAGGCGCTGGATCGGCGTCGCCCCCGGGGCCGGATTGACCTCGATCAGCGGGAGGCCCCGCTCGGCGATTTCCATGACCAGCGGCCGCATCACCGTCTCCGATTGCGCCGCGCGACCGGGCGGGGAGATCACGAGGCCGACATAGCCTTCGCCGCGCGCCAGGGTAGCGCGCAGCCGGCGAAGATTCTCCGGCCCGTCGGCGGTGGCTTCGATCGGCCTGACACCGCGCTCGGCGACGGCGAGATCGTCCATCGGCAGCATCAGGTAGCTCTCATGGCCGAACGCACGGGCCTGTGCCAGCCGGCGCGGCAGGTCGGGCGTGCCGGGCAGGAAGGCCAGGCTGACCTCGGGCGGGAGGTCCTCTATGGCACGACGCATCGCGGCCTCGTTGAGGCCGACATTGATCACGAGCAGGCCGAGACGCGCCGGCGGGCCAGCCGGATCGAAGCGCCTCGAATGGGCGATCCACGGCATCCAGCCCGAGGGCGCAACGCGCGGCAGGCGAAGCCCGTCGGCGGTCGTCTCGACCAGCGCGGCGAGATCGTCGGCGGGCAGGCTGCGGAAGCCAGACGGTTTTGGCGGGCGCCGCGGCAGCGGCAGGGACTGGATTTCCGCCGGTGCGGGTGTCGTGGCGGTGGCATCTTTGGCAGCGGGCAACAGCGCCGAGGCCGCCACGGCGCTGTCGACGATCTGCGGCGTCTTGCCGTCGAAATCGCCGAAGGCAATGCCGGCAAAGGCCGCGATCAGGCCGAAGACCAGAAGGTAGGCAGCGACCAGACCCCGAGGGTCTGGCCGCTTCTTTGCGACGATCGCGACGCGCCGGCTGGTCCTGGCGGCGGACATGGTCACGCCGTCATCCCGAAAGGCCGATCAGTTGGCCTTGCTGCTGTAGAGCGAGATGCCGCGGATCAGGTCGGCCGCGCGCAGCAGCTGGTAGTCGGCAGCCTGCTCCTTCGGCGGCTCGTCCGGGTCACCGGACGGCGTCGCCTGCGGAGCGGTCTGGCCGGCCGCCTTGTCGTCGGTCTTATCGCCCGGCTTGGCGGCTTCCGGCTTGGCGTCGCCCGGCTTTGCCGACGGCGGGACCGCCGGCTTGTCGTTGGGGTTGGTGATCGAGCGGCGCAGGTTCTCCTCGCGGAAGCTCGAACGCTGCTGGATGTTCTCGATCTTCGCGGGCTCGACCTCGATGTCCGGCTTGATGCCTTCCTTCTGGATCGAGCGGCCCGACGGCGTGAAGTAGAGCGCCGTGGTCAGGCGGATCGCGCCGCCGCCGGTCACCTGCATGATGGTCTGGACCGAGCCCTTGCCGAACGACCTGGTACCGAGAACGATCGCGCGGCGGTGGTCCTGCAGCGCGCCGGCCACGATTTCCGAGGCCGAGGCCGAGCCGCCATTCATCAGCACGACGATCGGCAGGCCATTGGCGACGTCGCCCGGCTTGGCGTTCCAGCGCTGGACGTCGTCGTTCTTGCGCGCCTTGACCGAGACGATCTCGCCCTTGTCGAGGAAGGCGTCCGACATCGCGATGGCCTGGTCGAGCAGACCGCCCGGATTGTTGCGCAGGTCGATGATGTAGCCCTTGAGCTTGTTGCCGGCTTCCTTCTTCAGCTTCTCGACGGCGTCGAGCACGCCCGGTGTCGTCTGCTCGGTGAAGGAGGTGACGCGGATGTAGCCGATGTCGCCGCCCTCGAGACGGAACTTGACCGGCTTCACCTTGATCGTCTCGCGGGTCAGCGAGACGTCGAACGGATCCTTGGTGCCGCGGCGGATCGAGACCTTGATCGGCGTGCCGACCTTGCCGCGCATCCGCTCGACGGCTTCCTGCAGGGTGAGGCCCTGCACCGGCTCGCCGTCCAGCGCGAAGATCAGGTCGCCCGGCTGGATGCCGGCCCGGGCCGCCGGCGTGTCGTCGATCGGCGACACGACCTTGATGACGCCGTTGTCCATCGTGACCTCGATGCCGAGGCCGCCGAACTCACCCTTCGTCTGGACCTGCATGTCCTTGTACGACTTGGGGTTCATGTAACTGGAATGCGGATCGAGCGCGCTCAGCATGCCGTTGATGGCATTCTCGATGAGCTGCTTCTCCTCGACCGGCTCGACATAGTCGCGGCGGATGCGCTCCAGCACGTCACCGAACAGGTTGAGCTGCTGGTAGAGTTCACTCTTGTCGCCGCCCGGGGCCTTCGGGTCGGCGGCCTTGGTCTGCGCGAGGGCGGGAGCAGCCAGGAAAGCCACGGCCGTGGCGAGAGAGGCGAAGCGCAGAAAGGTCATTTGGGTGCCTTCAGGAGGGAGTCGCCAGGGGCTTTGAGGCCCGGCGATCCGGAGTTTCAGCGTGGGTTGGAAGATACAGGGGCGTCTTTGGCAGGATCAAGGCGCCGGGGCCCGGCGCCGCTTCACAAATCAGGCAGAGGCTGCGGCCGCTGGGCGCGGGGCCGCCAGTACGGACGGTCGGGAGGCGGTCGAGAGCATCGATCTGCCGGTCATTTCCACGGGCTGCGGAACGCCCATCAGGGCCAGCATGGTCGGCGCCACATCGGCCAGCTTCCCGTCCGACAGCGAATGGACCGAGGGGGGGCCGTTGAACAGCAGCGCGGGCACGCGATTCAACGTGTGCTGGGTGTGCTTCTGGTGCGATTGCTCGTCGTACATCTGCTCGGCATTGCCATGGTCGGCGGTGACGAACATGACGCCGCCGGCCGCCTGGATGGCCGGCATCAGCCGTCCGAGGCAGCCATCGACGGCCTCGACCGCCCGGGTCGCCGCCGCGAGGTCGCCGGTATGGCCCACCATGTCGGTGTTGGCGTAGTTGACCACGATCAGGTCGAACTTGCCCGAGCTGATCGCCTCGACGAGCTTGTCGGTCACTTCCGGCGCGCTCATCTCGGGCTTCATGTCGTAGGTCTTCACCTTGGGCGACGGCACGAGGATGCGCTCCTCGCCCTCGAACACGCGCTCCTCGCCGCCGTTGAAGAAGAAGGTGACGTGCGCGTACTTCTCGGTCTCGGCGATGCGCAGCTGCTTCAGGCCGGCGCGCGATACCGTCTCGCCGAGACCCATCTTGATGATGGCGGGCGGGAACAGCGTCTTCAGGAACGGGTTGAGCGCGGCCGAATACTCGACCATGCCGACCGCCGCGCCGAAGGCGACGACCCGGTTGCGGTTGAAGCCGTCGAACCGCGGATCGAGCAGCGCCGTCAGGATCTCGCGCGCGCGGTCGGAGCGGTAGTTGAACATCAGCAGCGCGTCGCCGTCCTTCATGCCGGCATAACCGTCGATCACCGTCGGCAGGACGAACTCGTCGTCGAGCTTGGCGGCATAGGCCTTCTCGACGGTGTCCCGTGGCGTCGTTGCGGTCTCGCCTTTGGCGTCGACGATCGCGTCGTAGGCCACGGTCACGCGCTCCCAGCGCTTGTCGCGGTCCATGGCATAGAAGCGGCCGGTCACGGTGGCGAAGCGGATCGGCAGGCCCGGCTTGAGGCCCGCCTGGACATGATCGAGGCATTCCAGCGCGCTGCGCGGCGGCATGTCCCGTCCGTCGAGGAACGCATGGATCCAGACCGGCACGCCGTGGCCCGCGATCAGGTTGGCGAGGAAGACCAGATGGTCCTGGTGCGCATGCACGCCGCCCGGCGAGGCGAGGCCCAGCAGATGAAGCGCCGCACCGCTCTGCTTCAGCCTCGCGACCGTCTCGGCGAGGATCGGGTTTTGCGCGAGCGAGCCGTTCTCGATGGCAGTGTCGATGCGCGGCAGGTCCGGCACGGCAACGCGGCCGGCACCGAGATTCATATGGCCTACTTCCGAATTGCCCATCTGCCCCTTGGGCAGGCCGACGAAGCTTTCGGAGGCGTCGATCAGCCCCTGCGGGCAGGTCGCCACCAGCCGGTCGAAGTTCGGCGTGCGGGCGCCCAGGATCGCATTGTTCGAGCGGTCGGTGCGATGACCCCAGCCGTCGAGGATGCAGAGCATGACGGGGCGCGGAGCATTGGCAGCCATCACGAGGCCTTCCGGATCTGGGGCTGGGCGCGTTCGACGGCGTTGAACTTGTTGGGGCAGCTCAGCTCGCGCGGATCTGTGTTGGGATTCTGGTCCGGCACCTCGATGGCGCAGAACACGAATTCGCCGCGCGGCTCGCCGTCGATACTGACATCGTAGGTGTAGGTGCCGGGCGGATCGCCGGGGATGATGCACCAGGAGCGCTGCAGCACGCCGTCCTGGACCGTCTCGAGCATGCGCGTCGTGGCCTTGGTCTTGTCGGCACTGACTTCGGTCTCGGGGCCGGCGATCACCTGCTCGGCCGGCTGCGAGGTCGTGAGGACCTCCTTCAGCGACACGACCCGGTTGGGGCCGCCGAGATACATGCGCCAGCCGAAGCAGGCACGATGGACCAGGAGCGGAATGGCGTTGGTCTCGTAGTGGCGCTGCTTGCCGTCTTCGCCCGTGATCGACACGTAGGGGATGCTG
>CAIYWM010000407.1 GCA_903929895.1 uncultured Alphaproteobacteria bacterium | reverse complement strand
CCCGGCGCTCGGCCTCGCGAGCCTCGCGGGCGGCCGCGACGGCAGCGCGCTCGGCCTGCTTCTTGATCAGTTCCGGATCGTTGGCCTTGGCCTTGGCCTTCTCGAGCAAGGCCTGCTTGGCCGCCGCGGCGGTCGCCAGGCGATCGCCGAAATCCACGTTCCTGCCGCTCATGTCTTAGTCTTTACTCCGCCGCCGCAGCGGCCTGCTTCTTGGCGCGCTTGCGATCCTCGGCATTGAGGAAGCGCTTGCGCAGCCGGATCGATTTCGGGGTGATCTCGACCAGTTCGTCTTCCTCAATATAGGCGATTGCCTGCTCGAGCGACATCTTGCGCGGCGGCGTGAGGCGGACGGCCTCGTCCTTGCCCGCAGCGCGGATGTTGGTGAGCTGCTTGCCCTTGAGGACGTTCACCTCGAGGTCGTTGCCGCGGCTGTGCTCGCCGATCACCATGCCCATGTAGACCGGCACGCCGGGCTCGATGAACATCGGGCCGCGATCCTCGAGGTTCCACATCGCGTACATCACCGCGTTGCCCGCGGCATTGGCGATCAGCGCGCCGTTGCGGCGGCCGGCGATCGGGCCACGATAGGCGCCGTACTCGTGGAACAGGCGGTTCATCACGCCGGTGCCGCGCGTATCGGTCAGGAACTCGCCGTGATAGCCGATCAGGCCACGCGACGGGGCGTAGAACACAAGGCGGGTCTTGCCGGCGCCCGACGGCCGCATGTCCTGCAGCTCACCCTTGCGCAGCGAGATCTGCTCGACGACGGCGCCGGTATAGGCGTCGTCGACGTCGATCACGACTTCCTCGATCGGCTCCTGGCGCTGGCCGGTGACCGGATCCGTCTGGAACAGCACGCGCGGACGGCCGACGGCGAGTTCGAAGCCCTCGCGGCGCATCGTCTCGATCAGCACGCCGAGCTGCAATTCGCCGCGACCGGCGACCTCGTAGGAATCGGCGTTCTCGGTGTCGGTGACGCGGATCGCGACGTTGCCCTCGGCCTCGCGCATCAGGCGCGCGCGGATCATGCGGGTCGTGACCTTGTCGCCTTCCGTGCCGGCGAGCGGCGAGTCGTTCACCATGAACGTCATGGCGAGGGTCGGCGGATCGATCGGCTGCGAGTGAATCGGCTCGGAGATCGTCACATCACCGATCGTGTCGGCCACGGTGGCGACCTTCATGCCGGCAATGGCCACGATGTCGCCGGCCTCGGCCGACTCGAGCGCCACGCGCTCGAGGCCGCGGAAGGCCAGGATGCGGGTGATGCGCGTCTGCTCGAGTTCCTTGCCGTCGCGGGCCAGCGCCTTGACCATCGTGTTGGGCTTGATCGAACCCGACAGGATGCGGCCCGTCAGGATGCGGCCCAGGAAGTTGTCGGCCTCGAGCGTGGTCACCAGCATGCGGAACGCCGGATCGGGATCGACCTTCGGCGCCGGCACGTGCTTCACCAGAAGCTCGAACAGCGGGGTCATGTCGGTGTGTTCGGCCTCGAGCGAGGTCGCGGCCCAGCCCTGGCGGGCCGAGGCGAAGAGCGTCGGGAAGTCGAGCTGCTCGTCGGAAGCCTCGAGCGCCGAGAACAGGTCGAAAACCTCGTCATGCACCTCGTGGGCGCGGGCGTCGGAGCGGTCGACCTTGTTGATCAGCACGATCGGCTTGAGGCCGAGGCGCAGCGCCTTGCCCAGCACGAACTTGGTCTGCGGCAGCGGCCCTTCGGCAGCATCGACCAGCAGGACCACGCCATCGACCATCGACAGGATGCGCTCGACCTCGCCGCCGAAGTCGGCGTGGCCCGGCGTGTCGACGATATTGATACGCGTGCCATGCCACTCGACCGAGGTCGCCTTGGCGAGGATGGTGATTCCCCGTTCGCGTTCGAGGTCGTTCGAATCCATGGCGCGCTCGGCCACCTGCTGGTTCTCGCGGAACGTGCCGCTCTGCTTCAGCAGGCAATCGACCAGTGTGGTCTTGCCATGGTCGACGTGCGCGATGATCGCGACGTTACGGATTTCCATAATGATTTGTCCGGAGGGTTGGTTGGGCGCGCTTATACGCACGCTCTGTGACGGCGGCAAGGCAGGTTGAGGAGGCGTGTTGCCGCTGCCGGGGCCCGCTGCCACAGTCCCGTCATGCGTAAACGCTCGGTCACAATCGACGGCCACCGCACCAGCATCTCGCTGGAAGATGCCTTCTGGACCGAGCTTTCAGCCCTCTCCCAGGCGCGCGGCCTGTCGCTCAACGCCCTGGTGGCGGAGATCGACCGCGGCCGAACGCAGGAGCAGACCAACCTGTCGAGCGCGCTGCGGCTTCACGTACTCAACGAATTGAAGCAACGCACGATCAGTCGAGATTGAAGCCCTTCGCGCGCACGAATGCGCCGAAATCGGCCCGCTCCGGCACCGAATATTGCCGCGCCTTGTCCTCGGACCAGCCATAGGCCGGGTCCTCACCGAATTTCTCCACGAAGCGCTGGTTCTTGTAGGGCTGGGTCTCGTTGCGCCGCCGGTCGTAGGCCTCGACCTTCTCCCGGAGGCCGGTCTCGTCGTAGCGGTCGCGATGAATCGACACGTCGAGGCCCAGTCTCGGGCTCATCACGCCCTCGAAGGACGGCCAGCCGACACCAAGTCCGGCCACCGGGAAGACATGTTGCGGCAGGCCCAGCACCTCGGAGACGCGGGCCGCCTGGTTGCGGATCTGGCTGATCGGACAGGTCCCCAACCCGACCCGGTCGGCGGCGGCGATGAAGGTGGCCAGCACGATGCCGGCATCGACGGCGGCATTGAAGAACGGGTCGAGATGGTCGTTCACGAAGGGCCGGCCACGCCAGTCGAACAGCAGCCGGTGGCGGCGGTTGTTGCCGCAGAAGACCAGAAGCGCCGGACCGGCGGCGGCCCACGGATTCTCCGGAATCAGGGCCTGGAGCTTCTCGCGCTGGGCCTTGTCCGTGACGATCACGATGTCGGCCTGCTGCAGGTCGCTCTTGGAGGGTGCCGACAGCGCCACGGCGCAGAGCGTGTCCAGCAGGGCCGGATCCAGCGGCTTGTCGGAATAGCGCCGCACGACCCGCCGGTTGGCCATCTCGGCCAGGACCTCGACGCCCCTGGGAGCTTCCGACAGAGCGGGCGCGGAGCCGAACCGTGCCTTCAGCACGGACTTCAAACGATCAAGCACGGGAACTCCTAACGGCCGAAAATATTGGGGATCGGAATGTTGGGGATCGGAATGTTGGGGATCAGCGAGCGCTGCTGGCCCGGCAGCATCTGCTCCAGCTGCTGCAGCTGCTGCGCGCCCGGCAGGGTGCTGGCCATGCCCGGCGGGTCCTTGGCGCTGCCACGCGAGACGTTGAGCGACGGAGACGACATCGAGCCGCGCGCCGTCGTGATCAGGTAGGGCGCCGAGCCATCCTCGGCGATGTAGAAATTGACCGTCGTGTCGGTCGTCGAGGCGCCGAGATTGGTGCGGGTGGAAATCCGCGCCGTCGCGCGGTTGCCCTGGACGGTGAGGCCCTTGTCGGTGAGCACGCCGCCCGCGATGTCGATCTGCCCTCCGATCGGGCTGTCGTGATTGACGAAGCGGTTCAGCACCAGCGAAATCGCGTTCAGCATGCTGGTGGGCGACATCCCGCGCTGGCCGACCACGCCCAGCACATTGCCCAGCGTCTGATCGATCACCGTGCTGGCCGCGCCGGCCGCCATCGAGCCCAGCATCTGCAGGGCCCGGTCGGCGCCGATGAAGATGTGCCCGCCGAGCTGCGCGCCGCCCGCCATCGAGGCTCTGATCTGGTCGGAGGTCGTGCCGCCGCCGCGCACGGTGATGCCGTTGGCGTTCAGCTTGCCGTCGACCGTCACCTTTATGGCGCTGCCGAACTCGTTGGAGCCGGAGGTGCTGCGCAGCATCTCGCCCAGGATGATGTTGTTGGCGTCGCCCTTGAAGTCGAAGGAGAGGGCCTGCTGCGTGGCGTTGACGGTCCCCGCGAGCGCCAGCGAACCGCCATAGAGCGAGCCCTTGAAGTGCTGGACCGTCAGGATGCCGTCCTTCAGCGACGCCGAAAGGTCGGCATTGCCGATGCGCAGCGGCGAGCTGACCAGGGTCCCGGCCACCAGCTTCAGCGAGCCGTCGATGCTGCGCAGCGGCGCCGTGTCGATCGGCTTGGAGGCCGCCTGGCCGCGCGCGGCCGGTCGCGCGGGTGCTCCGCCGCTGCCGCCGATCCGGTCGAGGTCGAGCGTGCTGGCCCGCAGGTCGGCATTGATCGTGGTGCGGCCGGTCAGGCGGGCGTCGATCGACCCGTCGAGCGCCTGGCCGTTGAGCACCAGGTTGCCCTTGTAGGCGGCCGACTGCGGCGCCCCCCGGGACGCGCCCGGCATCGCCAGGGTGCCGGTCGCCTTCACGCTCTGGCCCATGGCATTGACGTTGAGATCGCGCAGGGTGAGCTGCTCGATCGTGCCGGCGACGCCTCCGCTCGCGCTCACCGCCCCGAGATCGGCCGGCGCCGTGGTCCCGGCGACCTTGAGGACGCGGCTCATGTCGGGCGCCTCGAAATTGAAGGCGATGTCGGCCCTCGGCTGCGGCGCCGAATAGTTGGCCACGGTGCCGCGGACCGCGAGACGGGCGCCGCCCAGGTTCGACACCTTGATGTCGTTCAGCCGGAGCGTGCTCCCCTGCAGCGCGACGTCGACATCGACGCCCTGGATCGTCTCCTTGTTGTAGATGAGCCGGGCCACCTTGGCCTTGAGCCCGACGGTGGGGCCGGGCACGACCGGTCCTGACGGCGGCGCCGAGGCACCGGAAGCGCCGGCAGGCTTCTGCTGCGCTGCGACCGGAACCAGGAAGGAATCGAGGTCGAGCGTCTCGAGGCTGACGCTGGTCACGATCGACAGCGGCACGGTGAAAGTGACCGTCACGCCGCCGGTTCCCTTCAGTTCGTCGAGTTCGAAGACGGCATCGCTCACCTGGACGTTGCCGCCGGTCGAGGACATGCGGCCGCGCAGGCTGAGCTTCTGCAGCTTGGAGGGCGGCACCGCCGACAGATCGACGGCGAGCCACGCCAGCGTCTCGCGCAGCTTGGGCCCGACCAGGCTGAACTGCCCGGTGACGCCGGGCCGCGCGGCGTCGCCCGTCAGGGTCGACTGCGCCTGCAGGACCATGTCGCCCGGCAGCGTGGCCGTGAGCTTCGGCACCGCGACGGCGCCCCCCTTGGCGTCGATCTCCACCACGACATTGCGGACCGGCTGCTTGTTGTAGATCACCTCGCCGACGTCGAAGGCGAGCTTGGCCGTGAGATCCCCAAGGTAGCTCTGCGACGTCGCAGCCGGCGCGCTCGCGGGCGCCGCCGCGGCAGCAGAGGGCGTTGCGACAGGCGCCGGCTGCTGGAGCGCGGCCAGCCACCGGTCGAGGTCGAGCTTCGGCACGGCGATCTTGCCTTCTACCGCGAGCTTCGGCTTCAGCGCGACCGACAGCGATCCCGAGCCGCTGTCCTGGCCGAGCGCCATCTTGAAATCGCGCGCGGCGAACGCCGTTTGCGAAACGTCGATGCCGCCGTCGAAGCTGAACTTGCCGGCAAGAATCGGCGGCAGGGCGGGCTCGGGCTGGCCCGCGAGCTTGACCAGCGTGCCGACGAAGGTCGTGAGCGACTCGGCCGAAGCGGAGGCAACGCCGGAGACCTTTGCGGCCGCGCCCAACTCGCTCAGCGTGCCCTTGAAGCCGAGCTTGCCGCCGCCCGCCTGCAGCGCGAGGTCGGCGGTGTGGCCTTTGCTGCCGCGCGCGCCGACGGCGAGGTCGAGCCGGAGCGGCGCGCCGTTGATGGAGGCATCTCCTGCCAGCGAATAGGGACCGTCGATCGAACCGACCGAGGCGGTGAAGTTCGCCTTGTCGGCGACCACCGAGAGGCCCGCCTTGGAATCGCTGAAGATCAGCGTGCCGTTGTCGATGGTCAGCCGGCCAAGCGACAGCGGCCGCGGCGTGGTGGGTTTGGCGGCGGCGGGCTTGGCTTCGGCGACCGAGGGCGTGAACTCCCAGTTCGGCTTACCCTCGGCATTGATCTCCAGCACGATCTTCGGTTCGACCAGCGTCACCTCGCTGACCTCGATGCTGCCGCCCAGCAGGGCCAGCAGCGACGGCTGGACGGTGACCGACTTCACCTCGACCATGTTGGCGTTCTTGGAGCCCGGCGCGTTGAAGAACTTCACGCCCGTCACCGAGACGGTCGGCGTCGGCAGCAGGGACAGCGAGATCGGTCCGTCGATCACGAGGTCGCGGCCAGTCGCCGTCTTCACCTGCGAGACGATCAGCGGCTTGTAGGAATTGACGTCGATCAGCGCGGGCAAGGCCACGAGGGCTGCGACCAGCAGCGCGACGATGCCGCCGCCGCCGATCAGGAGACGCTTGCGGGTTGTTGGTGTCATGGCAGGGCTCCCCGGTCCGGCGCCGCAAGACTAGCGCATCGACTGCAGGCGCGGCATAGAGAATTCCATGGCCGAGATCGTCAACCTGCGGCGCGCCCGCAAGGACAAGGCGAAACGCGAACGCGAGGCGGAAGCGGACGCCAACCGCCGTCGCTTCGGCCGCACACGCGTGGAGAAGGACGCCGACAGGGATACGGCGGAGCGCACGATCCGTACGCTCGACGGCAAGCGTCTCGAGCCGGAGAAGAGGGACTAGGGTCTCTTGACGTCCTGAGGTGGTGTGATTGTGGATGAAGGGCGGCTTGAGTGGCTGCTCTCCAAGAGGGAACTAATGCGGGGTCACTGCGAGGTGCCCCAAGGGCCCACTTATAGAGGAGAGCAGCCATGGAGAGCGTAGCTGGTCT
>CAIYWM010000406.1 GCA_903929895.1 uncultured Alphaproteobacteria bacterium | reverse complement strand
GCTGGCGCGCCGTCCGGCCGGCGGCGCAGAACTGACACCGGCCACCTTCGTCGGCTTCACGCAGGGCTCGCCCAACTTCGCGGCCGCCCGCACCGTGAACGGCGCCGATGGCGGCCGCGCGGCCGAGTTGCGCGGGCGCCTGCAGACCATGGCCGACGATGGCGGTTTCAACGCCGCCTTCGTCCTGCTCGACCGCAAGTCGTCGACCGAGATCCTCGGGCCCCAGGAAGTCGAGCTGTGGCGCGGCCGCCTGCGCACCCGCCAGCTCGAAGCCGATCCGCAGCGCGGCATGCAGATCCCCGTCGAGGCCAGCATGCCGCCCGACGCCAACTGGACGGCCGCGATGACGGCATTTACACGCGGCAACATGGCTGAAGCCGCCCGGCGCTTCGAGCTGGTGGCCGATGCCTCGCCCGACCGGGCCTCGTCGTGGACTCTGTCCGCCGGTTCGTTCTGGGCCGCCCGCGCCAACCTGCTGGCCGGCAATCCGCAGAAATACGCTCCCTATCTCAAGCGCGCGGCGCTGCATGGCAGCACCTTCTACGGGCTCGTCGCCCAGAAGGCGCTGGGCATGCAGATCCAGCCCGATTTCGAATTGCCGCCGCTCGACCGGCGCCGCACCGACCTGCTGCGCAACGACCGCGCGGCGCGGCGGGCGCTGGCCCTGCTGCAGCTCGGCGCCACGACGGCGGCGGAGCGCGAGCTGTTCGCCGCGTCGATCGACAACGATCCGCGCTATGTCGAGGCGGTGATGGCGCTGGCGCAGAAGGCGCAGCTGCCGGCGCTGTCGGTCCGCGTCGGCAATGCCAACTGGGACCAGCGCCACAACATCAAGGGCTATGACAGCGGCATGTATCCGATCCCGCCGTGGCAGCCCTCCAGCGGCGCGATCGTCGACCGTGCGCTGGTCTATGCCTTCATGCGCCAGGAATCGGCCTTCAATCCCAAGGCGCGCTCCGTGGTCGGCGCCATGGGCCTGATGCAGCTCATGCCGGCGACCGCGCGTGCCGTCTCGGCGCGGTACGCGCCGGAGACCGCGGGCGCCAATCCGTGGGACCCGTCCGTGAACATGTCGCTGGGCCAAGCCTACATATCGATGCTGTTGAGCGAGACCGACGGCAATCTCGTGCGCACCACCGCGGGGTACAATGGCGGGCCGGGCAACGTGATGCGCTGGGACAATTCCCTGAACGCTTCGCAGGATCCGCTTCTCTATATCGCGCTGATCCCGCTCCACGAGACGCGCGACTTCGTGCAGCGCGTGCTGACCAACTACTGGATCTATCAGATCCGTCTGGGACAGCCGACGCCGTCGCTCGACCAGATCGCCTCTCACGACTGGCCCCGTTACACACCGCAGGATGGAACCCGCTGAGCATGTTGCCGCTTTCAGGTGTACGCGTCGTCGAGTTCTGCCAGGTCCTGGCGGGTCCCTATTGTGGAATGCTGCTGGCCGATCTCGGCGCCGAGGTGATCAAGGTCGAGCCGCCGGAAGGCGACATGATGCGGCAGTGGCCGCCAATCAGCGAGGGCTACAGCGAGAACTTCGCCTCGATCAACCGCAACAAGCGTTCGGTCGTGCTCGATCTCAAGGATCCAGCGCAGAAGCAGGCGGCGCGCCAGCTCATCCTGTCGGCCGACGTCGTGCTGGAGAACAACCGCCCCGGCGTGATGGATCGGTTGGGCCTCGGCTACGAATCCTTCCGCGCCGAGAAGCCCGGCCTCGTCTATTGCTCGATCTCGGCCTTCGGCCAGAGCGGCCCGCGGTCGAGCGAAGGCGGCTTCGACGTCACCGTGCAGGCGATGAGCGGCATCATGAGCGTGACCGGCGAGCCCGACGGCGCGCCGGTGAAATGCGGTGTGCCTGTTTCCGACGTGGGCACCGGCCTCTATGCCGCGCTGACCGTTGTCTCGATCCTGCGACGGGTCGCGGGCGGCGGACCGGGCGCGCATGTCGACGCCTCGATGCTGGGCTGCAGCCTCGGCATGGCCGCGCTCCAGACCAGCGAATTCTTCGGCACCGGGAACGACCCGAAGAAGCTCGGCTCGGCCCATCCGCGCAACGCGCCCTACCAGGCGTTCAAGGCGGCCGACGGACACTTCGTGATCGCCGCCGGCAACAACAAGCTGTGGGAAGCGGTCACCAAGGTGGTCGGCCGCCCGGACCTTCTTGCCGATGAGCGCTTCGCCACGACCCAGTTGCGCGCCGCCAACCAGGTCGCCCTCAAGGATCTGCTCGAAGTCGAGTTTGCGAAGAACGGCGTCGACCATTGGTTGGGCGCCTTCGAGGCCGCGGGCGTGCCGCAGGGGCGCATCAATACCTACAGCCAGATCCTCGCCGATCCGCAGGTCCAGCACATGGGCTGGGTCGAGGAGATGGAACTTCCCTCGGGCGTGAAGACCAAGACTTTCGGCAGCCCGGTCCGGATCTCCGCCACCGACATCTCGAAGCGGCGCGATCCGCCGGCGCTCGGCGCCGACACCGAGGACGTCTTCGGAACCACCTTCCAGCGAAAGGCTGCGGAATGAGTATCGATCGCCTGCGTCGCTTCATCGGCGACATGACTTCCCTCACCGGTGGCGCCTGGCAGGACAAGGACGAGAACGCGGTCGTCGAAGTCGGCGCGAAGCTCCTGGGCGAGCTGGTGAAGCACGACGACTGGCTGCCCGAG
>CAIYWM010000405.1 GCA_903929895.1 uncultured Alphaproteobacteria bacterium | reverse complement strand
CCCGACCAACCACGGCGACGGTCTGCGCCGCGTCCCGCTCGAGAGCGGCTACTACGAGGTCTCCAACCAGCCCAACGTGAAGCTGGTCGATATCCGCGAGACGCCGATCGAGCGCATCACCGAGACCGGCTTGAGAGTCGGCGGGGTCGACTACGCGTTCGACATGATCATCTACGCCACCGGCTTCGACGCCATCACCGGCGCCTTCGACCGCATCGACTTCCAGGGCCGCGGCGGTGCGAAGCTGCGCGACAAGTGGGCCGACGGGCCGCACACCTATCTCGGCCTCAACGTCGTGGGCTTTCCCAACATGCTGACCCTGGTCGGGCCGCACAATGCGGCGACCTTCTGTAACCTGCCGCGCTGCATCGAGCAGAATGTCGAGTTCGTCTCCGACCTGCTGGGATACATGCGCGACAAGGGACTGACCCGCATCGAGGCGACACCGGAGGCCGAGACGGCCTGGACGGCCCACGTCTACGACACGGGATCGCGCCTGCTGCTCACCAAGGTCGATTCCTGGATGACCGGCGTGAACAAGAACGTGCCCGGCCGCCTCAAGCGCACCTTCATGGCATATGCCGGCGGCGCGCCGAAGTACCGCCAGAAGTGCGAGGAGATCGCCGCGAACGGGTATGAGGGGTTCGCGTTGAGGTAACCTTCATATCCCTCTCCCCCATTAGGAGGAGAGGAGAAAGAACTTAGGTCGATTCCTATCGCGCGCCGCGCACGAGTCGGCCGGGGTGGGCACCGGTGAAGTCGCCGTCGCGATAGGTCACCTCACCGCTTACGACGGTGGCGACATAACCTTCGGCCTTCTGCTCCAGCCGACGGCCACCGCCCGGCAGGTTGTTCACCGGACGTGGCGCCGAGACCTTGAGGCGGTCGAGGTCGATCACGTTGAGGTCGGCCTTGTAGCCCACCTGCAGCCGTCCGCGATCGCCGAGGCCGACGGTGCGCGCAGGCACGTCGGTCAGCTGCCGGATCGCCCAGGGCAGAGGCCAGCGCTCGCCCTTGCGATCGCGAGTCCAATACGTGAGGGCGTGCGTCGTGTAGCTCGCGTCGCAGATCAGCCCGTAGTGCGCGCCGCCATCGCCCAGCGCCATCACCGTATGCTCGTGGCGCAGCATGCTGGCCATGTTGGCGTCGGAGCAGTCGGTGTAGTTCGCGCCGGGATGGAACAGGATGGTGCGCCCGTCGCCGCTCACCAGCAGATCGTAGGCAAGTTCGAGCGGCGGTATGCCGAGTTTTGCGGCGCGGGCGTCGAGGCGCTGGTCGGCCGGCGGGGTGTAGTCGGGCGGATCGCCCAGCACGAACATGTTGGAAACGCTGCGCATGAAGGCCAGCATCTGCGGATTGCGATAGGTCGGCTGCTCGGCGAGCAGCTTGGCCTTCATCGCCGGATCGCGCAGCCGGGCGAGCTTCACTTCGAGGGGAAGGCCTTCGACCTCGCGATAGCTCGGGCAGGTCGAGAAGGGGTGAAAGGAAAGCTCCAGCCCGTAGAGCACGGCGACGGGCCGCGCCGCGACCTGGCCGCGGATCGGCAGGCCATCGCGATGGGCCCGTTCGATCTCGCGCAGCAGCGTCTGCCAGCGTCCGGGATAGAGCGAGAGGTCGAGCAGGGTGAAGGAGAGCGGCCGGCCCGAGAGTTCGACAAGCCGGCGCAGCATCGCGAACTCGGTGGCCCCCTCGGCCGTGGTGTCCGCGAAATCGTCGAGGAGTTGGATCACGCCCTTGCCGGAGCGCCGCATGCCGCGCGCGATCGCCGCCAGCTCTTCCTCGCCGGCGGTGATGGTCGGTGTCAGGGCGCCGTCCGGCGTGCGATGGAAAAGTGAACGCGAGGTCGAAAAGCCCAGTGCGCCGGCGTCCAGACCTTCCTGTACCAGCTTCGCCATCTCCGCCATGTCCGCCGCGTTTGCGGGCTCACGGTCGACGCCGCGCTTGCCCATCACGAAGACGCGCAGCGGTGCGTGCGGCACCTGGGTGGCGAAGTCGATGTCGCACTGGCGCTTCGACAGGGCGTCGAGATAGTCGGGAAAGCTCTGCCAGTTCCATGGCACGCCCTCGCGCATTACCAGCTCGGGAATGTCCTCGACGCCCTCCATCACGTTCATCAGCGTGTCGCGGTCCTCCGGGCGGCAGGGCGCGAAGCCGACGCCGCAATTGCCCATCAGCACCGTCGTCACCCCATGGCCCGAGGAGGGCGAGAAGCGGTCGTCCCAGGTGACCTGGCCGTCGTAGTGGGTGTGGATGTCGACGAAGCCCGGGGTCACGGCGAGGCCTTTGGCGTCGATCTCCTCGCGGCCGCTGCCGCCGATATGGCCAATGGCGGCGATCCTTCCGTCCTGGATTGCGAC
Organism: uncultured Alphaproteobacteria bacterium; assembly: GCA_903929895.1. GTDB lineage: Bacteria > Pseudomonadota > Alphaproteobacteria > Reyranellales > Reyranellaceae > Reyranella. The sequence goes on along the minus strand of CAIYWM010000405.1, from coordinate 2,447 downwards.
ATCCACTTCGCGCGGTTCTGCGCCGGTGCCGTCGATCACCGTTCCGTTGCGCACGATCAGATCGTATGAGGCGGCCATGGCGTCCTCCCGCAAGAGTTACTTCTCGCGTGCTAGCACTCCAGCCCCGGCAAGGACAACGCCGACACGAAAACGCCGGGCCCCTTCGGACCCGGCGTCGTTGTCGAGATATGCAGAAATGCTCAGCGGATGATCGTGACCTGGAGCGCGGTCTGCACGCTGAACACCGTGGTGATCTGGGTGCCCGGCTTGATCGTCTTCAGCGCGGCTTTGCCCGCCTCGCTCACGACCTGAGGCATCTGGATGACTTCGCCGCTGTCGGGTGAGGGCTTGTCGGGTTCGCCGCCCGAGGCGTTGATCAGGAACACGGTGTTGCTCGCGAGGTCGACCTTGGTGCACATGCCGGCTATCGACCACAGGCGGATGCGCTCCCGGGCGCCGGGGATGCCCTCGATGCGGGCGCTCTGGGCCATCATCGCCGTGGCGCGTGCGGTCACGGCGGGCGTGGTCGGTGCGACCAGGAAGTCGACATAGTCGTACCACTGCACGTCGACGATCTGGCCGACACGCAGCGCGCCGTAGTTGGTGACGAGGTCGGCCGCCTTTATCTTCACGCGACCGAGGTCCTGCCAGACGATGACGAAACCGCGTGTCCTCTCGTCGATGCTATAGATCGTGCCGCGCTTGAAGTTCTGATAGGTCGATGAAATGTAGAGGTCTTCCTGCGCCTTTGCGGAGAACGGCAGGACAGGCAGCGCAGCGGTCGAGAGCGCAGCGCTTCCCAGCAGCTTCAGAGTCGAACGGCGATTCGTTTGCATCGATGTCTCCCCCTCTCATCGCGCAGGATGATCGGCTCCGGCGCGGTCCTGATCAGACTCCGAACTGACGCGCGGGTTATGCCCACGAAAGACCTGTGCGGCAACTCCGTTTGCGGCATTCCTGCGGATACGGCCGTGGCGTTTGCCGGCGCGCGTCAGGAAAACGTGACTTGAACCTTCGAGGAAGAGGGTTGGTTATGGTGGTCGAAGGATCACGCCATGCCCCATTCAAGCGTCCTGCTGTCTGTCGCCCACGCCTTACCGCCGCACCGGTTGCTGCAGACCGAAGCGGCGGAGGCGGCGCGGGGAATGTTTGCCCATCGCTACGCCGCCTTCGAACGAATGGCGCCGGTCTTCACCACCTCCGGCATCGAGTCGCGATACACGGTGAAGCCGCTCGACTGGTATTTCACCTCGCTGGGATGGCCCGAGCGCAATGCCGCCTATCTCGAGGGTGCTCAGGAGCTGTTCGTCGAGGCCGCGACGCGGGCGCTTGCCGTCGCGGGGGTCCCAGCCTCCGAGGTCGACACGATCGTCACCATCTCCTCGACCGGCGTCGCGACGCCCAGCCTGGAAGCGCGCGTCGCCGGGCGAATGGGCTTTCGCGCCGATGTCGAGCGCGTGCCGGTGTTCGGCCTGGGCTGCGCTGGCGGTGTGTCGGGGCTGGCGCTCGCCAGCCGGCTGGCGGCGGCGCGGCCTGGCGCAACGGTGCTGCTGGTCGCCATCGAGATATGCACCGCCGCCTTTCGCATGGACCAGCTCACGCCCGCCAACATGGTGGCGACCGCCCTGTTCGGTGACGGTGCCGCGGCCTGTGTTGTTCGCGCCGGCTCGGACGAGGAGGGACTCGCCCGGATCGAAGGGGCGGGCGAGCATCTCTGGCCCGACACGCTCGACATCATGGGCTGGAAGGTTGATCCGACGGGACTGGGCGTCATCTTCGACCGGTCCATTCCGCCCTTTGCCGAGAAGGAAGTTGGCCGGGCGGTGGAGAGCATCCTGTCGCGCATCGGCGTGGCGCGCGACTTGGTCGACCGCTTCGCCTGTCATCCCGGTGGCGCCAAGGTCGTCACCGCCCTCGAAGCGACGCTCGGTCTCGCGCAGGGCACGCTCGACCATGAGCGGGAGGTGCTTCGCGAGTATGGCAACATGTCGGCGCCGACGGTGCTATTCGTGCTCGAACGGCTTGTGGCCGCGGGCCTGCCGCGACGCACGGTGCTGACGGCCCTGGGGCCGGGCTTCACCTGCAGCTGCCTGTCGCTCGGCCGCGTTGCCTGAAGGTGATGTGATGGACTGGGCTGCGCTGATCCTTGGGTTCGTCACGGCGCAGCGCCTCGGCGAACTTGTCCTCGCCCGCCGCAACACGCGCCGCTTGCTGTCGCAGGGCGCGCACGAGGTTGGTTCAGCACACTATCCTCTGATCGTCGCCCTGCATGCCGCGTGGCTGCTCGGCCTCTGGTATCTTGCGGTGTACCGCGTGCCGGCGGGACAGAGCGTCAACCTGTTCTGGCTCCTGCTCTTCGTCGTCCTGCAGTTGGCACGAGTCTGGGTGATCGCGTCCCTGGGCGGGCGCTGGACGACCCGCATCATCATTCTGCCGGGTGCGACACT
>CAIYWM010000404.1 GCA_903929895.1 uncultured Alphaproteobacteria bacterium | reverse complement strand
GGGACAGGCGCTGGTGCAGTCGGTCGATTTCTTCCGCACCTTCATCGACGATCCCTTCGCCTTCGGCGAAGTCGCCGCCGTGCATGCGCTGGGCGACGTCTGGGCGATGGGGGCAAAGCCGCACAGCGCGCTCGCGCTGGCGGTCGTGCCGGCGGCGGCCGAACGGCTGATGGAGGAAGATCTCTTCCAGATGCTGTCCGGCGCGCGGCGCATCCTCGATGGCGCGGGCTGCGCGCTGATCGGCGGCCATTCCGGCGAAGGACCCGAGGCGGCGCTGGGCTTCTCGGTGAACGGTCTCGTCGTCGCCTCGCAAGCCTTGCGCAAGGGCGGGCCGAGGCCGGGCGACAAACTCGTGCTGACGAAGCCACTCGGCACCGGCGTGATCTTCGCCGCTGCGATGCGCGGCATGGCGAAGGCTGGATGGATCGACAGCGCGCTGGCCTCGATGCGGATGCCATCGGGCGATGCTGCACTTGCGTTGGTGGCGGCGGGCGCGCATGCCTGCACCGACGTGACGGGCTTCGGCCTCGCCGGCCATCTCGCCGAGATGATCCGCGCCAGCGACAACGTCATGGTCGATCTGCATCTCGACTCGCTGCCGGTGCTTCCCGGTGCGATCGAACTGTTCGCGCAGGGCTTCGCGAGTTCGTTGCAACCTGCGAATCTGCGGGCGCGCCATCTCATCGACGGTATGGATCGCGCGGTCGGTCATGCGATGATTCCGCTGCTGTTCGATCCGCAAACCGCAGGTGGTTTGCTCGCTTCACTGCCCGCCGATGCATCGCTCAGCGACCACATGACTCACATCGGCACGATAAAATCACGCGAAGAATGCGTGACAGGAATAAGAATCGTGATCTAGATGCAATCAGGAGCGGTGCGATCTGTGCCGTTCCTTGACATGGACAGGGAGATTTCAGATGGCTGCGAAGAAGAAGGTTGCGAAGAAGAAGGCTGTGAAGAAGGTCGTTGCGAAGGCGAAGACCAAGACCGCCGCCAAGAAGGTTGTGAAGAAGGCCGCCAAGAAGGCAGCTTCCAGCCGCAAGCGTCGCTAGACTGGTGCGAGGGCCCGGCAACGGGCCCTCCAGCATCAGGAGGCGACGACGGCGACATGGCACACGCAAAGGCAAGCATCGGCACGACCAACTACGTGACGGCCATCGCCACCGGCCATGGCGGGCATCACAAGCTCACGGCCGACGAAGGTCCTGAACTGGGCGGCACGGATGCCGGCCCCGCCCCCTACGATCTCCTCACTTCGGCGCTGGGCGCCTGCACGGTCATCACGCTCCGCATGTATGCCGAGCGCAAGCAGTGGCCGGTGACGGCGGTTCATGCCGACATCCATTTCAGCCGCGACGGCGACAAGCAGCTTATCGACCGGATACTCACCATCGAGGGCGCCGTCGACGACGAGCAGAAGAAGCGCATTGCCGACATCGCGGAGCGCACGCCGGTAACGCTTACCCTGAAGAACGGCCTGGAGATCAGGACGTCGCTGGCGTGAGTCAAAAAGGCCCGTCGTTTTTTTGTTTTGGGGCCTCCTACTTGTTTCCCCGCGCCTTCCACACCTCGAAGTCGCGCCTGGCTTCCTCGCCGGCCACGGGGAACAGCCCCTTGAGAGACCGCCCGCGCGCAACCTCGGCTTCGGCGAACTCCTCGTAGGCATAGGTGTCGAGCGCCTCCTGGGCCACGGCCTCGACGATGTCGGGCGGGATCACGAGCACCGCGTCGCGGTCGCCGACGATCACGTCGCCGGGATAGATCGCGACGCCGCCACAGGCGATGGGCAGGTTGAGGTCGACCGGACGGTGCGCGATCGGGCTCGGCGGCGAGGACGGGCGGCGGTGATAGGCCGGCAAGCCCGTCTTGTGCACGCCGTCGGTGTCGCGGAAGCCCCCGTCGGTGACGATGCCGGCGGCGCCGCGCGCCTTCAGCCGGCCGACATAGAGATCGCCCGCCGACGCCGCCCTCGAATCGCCGCGCGAGTCGATCATGAGCACATGCCCTGGAGGGCATTCCTCCATCGCCTGGGGCTGCACCATCGAGCGGTTGGTCGAGGTCGGTCCGTCCTTGTCCTCGCGCGAGGGAATGAAGCGCATCGTGAAGGCGATGCCCACCATGCGCGGCTGCTCCGACCGGATCGGCCACACATCGTACAGGGTCATGCTGCGCAGGCCGCGCTTGTTCAGCACGCCGGTCAAAGTCGAGGTGCCGACCCTGGCCAGCGCCTCTCGCAGATCGGATGACAGGACGGTCATGATGTTTCTCTCCCTCGCTTTCCGCCAGACGTTAGCCGATAATTCCGCGCATGCGCGTTGAAATCCTCTGTACCGGCGACGAGATCCTCACCGGCAAAACCATCAACACCAACTACAGCCACATGGCCCGCCGCCTCGTCGAGATCGGGCTGGGCGTGCACTGGGGCACCACTGTTGGCGACGATCGCGAGAGCCTCCTGAAGGCCTTCCACCAGGCCGGCGAGCGCGCCGATGCGGTGATCGTCAACGGCGGGCTGGGGCCCACGGTCGACGACCTCTCGCAGGAGATCGCGGCCCAGGCCTGCGGCGTCGAGCTGGTGCTGAGCGACTACTGGATGAAGCGCATGGAAGAATCCTATGCGCGGCGCGGCCGGGTCATGCCGCCCAACAACGTGAAGCAGGCGATGCTGCCGGCCAACGCCGAATTCATCGACAATCCGATCGGCACCGCCTGCGGCTTCGCCGTCACCATCGGCAAGGCGCGCTTCTTCTTCACCCCCGGCGTGCCGCGCGAGATGCGTCGCATGATCGACGAACAGGTGCTGCCGCGAATCCTGGCGATGAGCGGCATCACGGGCGTGACGAAGCTGAAGCGCTTCCACACGTTCGGCATCGGCGAATCGCGCGCCGACCAGATGCTGGGCGACATGGACGTCTTCAAGGACGGGGGCGGCATCAAGCTCGGCTTCCAGGCGCACTACCCGCAGCTCGAGACCAAGCTCGCGCTCCGTGCCGACGACGAGACGGCCCTGACCGCCCTGCTCGCCCCGGCCGAAGCCGAGGTGCGCAAGCGGCTGGGAAACTTCATCGTCGCCGAGGACGACCAGACCCTCGAAGGCGTGATCCTGGGCAGGCTGCTGGCAACCGGATCGACCCTCGCGATTGCCGAGACGGTGACCGGGGGCCATCTCGCCGCGCGCATCGCCACGCTTCCCGGCGCCGAACGCGCGTTCCGGCGCGGCACCATCGCGCGCGATCTTTCCGAGCTCGGTGCCACCGCGGTCGCGCCCGACCAGGCGGCAAGTGTCGCCAAGGCGCTGCGCGCCTCGAGCGGCGCCAGCCACGCCTTGGTCGTGCTGCTGGAACTCGACGACGGCGCCGACCGGCCGGACATGGGCGGCACGATCTGCATCGGGCTCGCGGACGCGAGCGGCGCTGTAACGCGACAGGCCCGCCTGGTCGGTGGCCGCGACTGGGTGCGCATCGGCGCGACGGAGCTCGGCCTCGACTGCCTGCGCCGTCACCTGCTCGGCCTGCCGGTGGATGAACGTATCGACTTCGAGCGGCGTTGACCGGGCCGCCTTACTGAACGGATAGGAGCAACACATGGCCGTCGTCGAAACCGAGAAGCACGGGCAGATCTTCGTCGTGCGGATGAACAGGCCCGATCGTCTGAACGCACTCAATCACGAGATGCGCACCGAACTGTCGGCGGCGTGGAACACGTTCCGCACCGCCAAGGATCTCGAGGTCGCGATCTTCACCGGCGCCGGCCGTGGCTTCTGCGCCGGCGAGGACATGAAGGAGTCGCTGAAAGACGGCGCGCCGGGCGGCCGCCGCCCCGAGATCGAGGATCCGTTCATGTCAGGCAAGCTCGAAAAGCCGGTGATCGCCGCGATCAACGGCTTCGCCATGGGCGGCGGCTTCATGCTGGTCGAGCGCACCGACCTGCGCGTCGCTGTGCGCGAGGCGGTGTTCGAGGTCTCGGAGGCCAAGCGCTGGCTGCTCGGCGGCTACAATCACGGCCACATCGCCAACCTGCCCTACCCGGTGGCGATGGAGATGGCGCTGGGCTTCCGCTTCACCGCGCAGCGCTTCTACGAGATCGGCTTCGTCAATCGGTTGGTCGATGCCGCCGAGCTCATGCCGACGGCGATGTCGATGGCCGAGCATCTGCTCACCCTGCCGCCGGCGTCGCGGGTGAACACGGTACATATGATGCGCCAGATGCGCCCCGCCCCCGGTCCCGACATGCAGCAACTGGCCGCCGCGCTGCACGAGCACGGCGCCAAGAGCGACCTGATGGAATCGCGCGCCGCCTTCGCCGAGAAGCGCAAACCCAACTTCAAGGGCTGGAACGACCCGGAAGACCGGTATCGGTTGCCTACGCTGGAGAGCGTGAGCAAGAAGTAGCTAGTACGCCTGCCCCTCGCATCGCGCGGCGACCGTCTGGATGATGGCGCCGCGGGTGTCGGCATAATAGACGTGAGTGCCGTTCTCCTGGCCGCGCTTGATGCTGATCATGATGGTGTCGCTCGGGACGATGTTGGTCAGCACGACGAGAAAGCTGTCGAAGAACTGGACCGAGGCACGCATCGGCCGCGCGCCGTTGTAGATCACGGTGGGCTCGCCGCCGCGGGTGATGATGGCAAACTTGGCGCCGTCATCGGCGATGCAGACCGACTGGCCGTCGGTGATCTCGGACGGCGAGGGCTTCGGCAGGTTCGGGCGACTCGGCATCGCGCCGGGCATCGGCGCCGCAGGCGGCAGGCCCGAGCGGCCGAGCTGGCTCGGCTGATTGACCGGCGGGACCGGCGTGGGTTTCGATCTGGCTTGCGGCTTTGTCTCGCCCGCCGGCCTCGCCTCGGCCGGCCGAGCGGTTTCGGCCGCCATGACCTGCAGCCCCGGCCCCCTTACCGCGCGCGTGACAAGGTAGCCGCCGACACCGATGAAGGTCATCAGCACGACGGCGACGACCAGGATCGAACGCCGCCGCGCCATGGCGTCGGCGTGCGGCAGATAGGCCGGCGGCGACTCGGGCCTGGGCGGGAGCAACCGTCTGAACGGACGCCTTGCCGGTGATCTGACGACCGCTTTCGGGGCAGCTTTGAGCGTGGATCTGCCGAACAGTTTCTCAGCGATCGTCGCTTTCGGGGCCGGCCTCGCCGCCAACGCGGCTGCGGCAGCATGTTCGCGACGGCTCCGCTCGACATCGAGTACGGCCTGCACCCTCGCATCGTAGCCCGCGCGGGCGTCCGGATCGGAGAGCGTCTGGTAGGCGTCGGTGATCTGGCGGAAATTGAACGCTGCGAGCTCGGGATGCCCGGCCGCCACGTCGGGATGATAACGCTTGGCCAGCGCCACGTAGGCGGCACGGATCGTTGCGGCGTCAGCCGTTCTCGGCACGCCCAGCACCAGGTAATGATCGACGTCGATCCTCATCGCCGCGAAAGTCTACCGGATTCCGCCGCCGCCGGCCCGGATTTCGCGCATCGAATGTTTTTGCGGGGGACGGGCAAGATCTCCCAGCGTATCCTTCCCAAAACGGAGGAAACACCAATGGCCTATCAGTCGATCGAGGTGCGCAAGGTGACGCCGTCCATCGGGGCGGAGATCTTCGGGGTCGATCTCGGCAAGCCGCTCGGCAACCAGCAATTCCAGGAGGTGCACGATGCGCTGATGGAGAACCTGGTGGTCTTCTTCCGCGACCAGAAGATGTCGATGGAGCAGCACAAGGAGTTCGGCCGCCGCTTCGGGCCGCTGCATGTCCATCCCAACGCACCCATCACCTTCCCCGAGCATCCCGAAATCCTGGTGATCAAGGCCGACGAGAACTCGAAGCATGTCGCGGGCGAGGAATGGCACACCGACGTGTCG
>CAIYWM010000403.1 GCA_903929895.1 uncultured Alphaproteobacteria bacterium | reverse complement strand
GGTTGGGGAATATGGTTGGGCCGGCAATGCCGGGACGCTCTTCTGGGTCGACCCGAAGAACGAGTTGACGGCCATTTACATGGTCCAGGTGAGCGATCCCGACAGGGTGGCGCTGCGGAATCAGTTCCGCAGTATGGTACAGGCCGCGATCATCGACTAGAAGGGCCTCCTCTAGGGAGGTTCTTCATGATCCGTCGTTCATTCCTGGCGCTGACCGGCCTGCTCCTGGCCGGTCCGGCCGCCGCCCAGCAGCCGCCGCTCAAGGTGGCGCTGATCTACAGCAAGACCGGTCCGCTCGAAGCCTATGCGCGCCAGACCGAGGCCGGTTTCATGCTGGGGCTCGACTACGCGACCAAGGGCACGATGGAAGTCGACGGCCGCAAGATCCAGGTCATCCTGAAGGACGACCAGTTCAAGCCGGATCTCGCCAAGGCGGCCCTCGAACAGGCCTATGGGGACGACAAGGTCGACATCGCCGTCGGCACCACGGGCTCGGCGGGCGCGCTCGCCATGCTCCCGGTCGCCGAGGAATCCAAGAAGTTGCTGATCGTCGAGCCGGCCGTGGCCGACCAGAACACCGGCGAGAAGTGGAACCGCTACATCTTCCGCACCGGGCGCAACTCCACGCAGGACGCGCTGGCTTCTGCCGCGACCTTGAAGGACGAGAACATCAGCATCGCCACGCTCGCCCAGGATTATGCCTTCGGCAAGGACGGCGTCGCCGCGGTCAAGGCCGCGCTGGCCGCGGTCGGCTCCAAGGCCAAGGTCGTGCACGAGGAATACGCCCCGCAGGCCACGACCGATTTCACGGCGTCGGCGCAGCGAATCTTCGACGCGCTGAAGGACAAGCCCGGCCGCAAGGTCGTGGTCGTGGTGTGGGCCGGCGCCCATCCGCTGCCGAAGCTGATGGACCTCAAGCCCGAGCGGTTCGGCATCGAGATGGCGCCCGGCGGCAACCTGCTGCCGGTGATGGCCGGCTGGAAGCAGTTCCCCGGGCTCGAAGGCGCGATCTACTACTACTGGGGCTTCCCCAAGAACCCGGTGAACGACTGGCTGGTCACCGAGTACAAGAAGAAGAACAACGGCGTGCCGCCGGACTTCTTCGTGGCGGGCGGCATGAGCGCGGCCATCGCGCTGGTCGAGGCCGTGAAGAAGGCCAAGTCGACGGACAGCGAGAAGCTGATCGCGGCGATGGAGGGCATGAGCTTCGATACACCCAAGGGCACGATGACCTTCCGCAAGGAAGACCACCAGGCCCTGCAGGAGATGTATCACTGGCGCATGAAGAAGAATGCGCCGGACAATGTCGACCTGCTCGAACTGGTGCGCGTGATCCCGGCGAGCGAGATGACGCTGCCGATCAAGAACAAGCGTTAAGGAGTCAGCGGAGCCCGCCACTGGACTGACGCGCTCCGCTGCGCCCGATGCTCGAGACCAAAGACCTCACCATCCGCTTCGGCGGACACACGGCCGTCGACGGGGTGTCGTGCGCCTTCGAGAAGGGCACGCTCACCTCGATCGTCGGGCCGAACGGCGCGGGCAAGACGACCTACTTCAACCTGATCTCAGGCCAGCTCCCGGCCACCTCGGGCCGCGTGACCCTGAACGGCCAGGACATCACGACCCTCGCGGCGCCGCGCCGGACGCGGCTCGGCCTCGGTCGCGCCTTCCAGCTTACCAATCTCTTTCCCAACCTCAGCACGCTCGAGAACGTGCGACTGGCGGTGCAGGTCAAGAGCGGCAAGGGCTACGACCTGTTCAGCCGCACCCTGACGCATCGCGAGCTGATCGACCGGGCGATGGCGCATCTTTCGGCCGTATCGCTGGCCGACCGTGCCCAGGCGATCGCCGCGACCCTGCCGCACGGCGACCAGCGCAAACTCGAGGTCGCGATCCTGCTGGCGCTCGAGCCGGACGTCTTCATGTTCGACGAGCCGACAGCCGGCATGAGCGTCGACGAGGTGCCGACCATCCTCGACATCATCGCCGCCATCAAGCAGCGCGGCGACAAGACCATCCTTCTGGTCGAGCACAAGATGGACGTGGTGCGCTCGCTGTCCGACCGCATCGTCGTGCTGCACCAGGGCAAGCTGGTGGCCGACGGCAAGCCCGCCGAGGTCATCAATTCCGACATCGTGCGCGAGGCGTATCTTGGAGGCGCGGTCGATGCGTGAGCGTGCTTCAAGCTTTACTCCCCATTCAAATGGGGAGGTAGCTCGCAGGGCCGGAGGGGTCATCCTCTTCGGTGCCGCGCTTCTGACCCCTCCGTCGGCGTATGACGCCGCCACCTCCCCATTTGAATGGGGAGGAAAGCTTGAGAGACGGTGCTCTACCGCGCGTAGAAGATCGTCACCTTGCGGTCGATGTCCGAGGCGTTGTCGCTGCCGAAGCTCATGTTCCCGAAGGCCTCGGGATCGGCCACGATGGTGATGTTCTTCGCGGGATAGCCGTCGCGGATCATCTCGGCGGCCACTGTCTGGGCGCGCGCACGGGCGAGCTTCAGATTGTAGGCCTTGTCGCCAAGCTTGTCGGTATGGCCGATCAGGCAGACGGCCGAGACCTGGCGATCCTTTGCGATCTTCACCGCCTGCGCGATCGCCGGCTTCTCGGCCTGCCTGAGATGCGAACTGTTGAGGTCGAACAGGATGCGGACCGGCTGCGGCTGGCTGCTGCCGCCGCCGCGCGGGCAGGTGCCGACGGTCTGCGCGAAGGACGG
>CAIYWM010000402.1 GCA_903929895.1 uncultured Alphaproteobacteria bacterium | reverse complement strand
GGCGAGCGCACGGTAGAGGCGGCGGCCGCCGCCGCCGGTGTTGCGATGAATGGCTGGCGCGTGACCCCCATTCCCGGCAGCCCGGAAGCCTATAACGGCGACTGGCTGACGCGCGCCGTCGTCACCAAGGCCGGCATCTACGGCAACACCACCGAGGAGGCGACCTATCCCTTCACGCGCGCCGACGCGACCGGGGCGCCGCTCGATGGCAGCAATGCGCGCTACACCCTGACCTTCGGGCCGAACCAGCTGCCGCCGGTCAACGCCTTCTGGTCGGTGACGATGTATCACGGCGGCAACCAGCTGCTGGTGCAGAACCCGATCGACCGCTACCTCATCAACTCGCCCATGCTGAACGCGATGCGGCGCAACCCCGATGGCGGGCTGACAATCCACATCCAGAAGGACGATCCCGGCGCCGAGCTGCGGCCGAACTGGCTGCCGGCGCCGAACGGGCCGATCTACATGGTGATGCGGCTCTACTGGCCGAAGACCGAGGCGCCGTCCCTGCTGCCGATCGGCCAGGGCGCGTGGCGGCCGCCCGGCATCGTGAAGCTGGGCTGACCCCATCGCGGCGGTGGCGGCTCGGGTTCCGGCGACAATCCCAGATCCGGCCGTGGCGATCGTGCGAGATCGCCGACCAATGGCTCGACGGCGCCAATGGACTCCTGCTGACGCCGATATCGTGGGCGCACGCAATGCGGCCGCCCGCCGGTCCCTTTCGCGTAACCTCGAGACAGCGCTCACCAAACGCCGGGTTCAATTCGCATGCAAGCGGCCGCCCCGTGCGCGTAGCATGCGGCGCCTCCACAGGAGCAAACGGATGACGATGCCCGAAGACGACTCGTCGCTCCCGTCACGCCGCGCCGCCATGACGTCGGGGGCGGCGTTGCTGGGCACGACCCTGCTGGCCGGCGGGGTCTCGCGGGCGCAGGCCCCTGCCCCCTCGCCGGCCGCTCCCGCCACCGCCGCGATGCCGTCGGGCTACAACATCCTCTTCGTGCTGGTCGACCAGGAGCATTTCTTCCCGCAGTGGCCGTTCCCGGTGCCGGCGCGCGAGGCGATCAGGAAGAAGGCCGTCACCTTCCTCAATCACCAGGCCGCCTCCTGCGTCTGCTCCTCAGCGCGCTCCGTCGTCTATACCGGCCAGCACATCCAGCACACCGGCATCGCCGACAACCTCAGCTCGATCTGGCAGCGCGACCTCTCGACCACGATCAAGACGATCGGCCACCGGCTCGCCGAGCTGGGATATCACGCCGCCTATCAGGGCAAGTGGCATCTCTCGGCGAACCTCGATCTCAACGACAAGCCGGTCGATGCGCCGCTGCTCGACTACCGCAAGACCCTGCAGTCCTACGGCTTCCAGGACTTCTTCGGCATCGGGGACATGATCGACGGCACGCTGGGTGGCTACAAGTACGACGACGGCACGCTGGCGACGTCGATCTCGTGGCTGCGCACGGAAGCGCAGGAACTGCGCACCAAGGGACAGAACTGGTATCTCGCCGTCAACTTCGTGAACCCGCACGACACGATGTATTTCGACTCCGACATCGGCACCGAGAACATCCAGGGCAAGCGCCATACGTTCGGCATCGCCCGTGCCCCGGACGACGAACTCTATCGCGCGACCTGGGACGGCGTGCCGCTGCCGGCGAGCCGCCACCAGCCGCTCGATGCACCAGGGCGGCCCAAAGCGCACCTCTACTACCAGCAATCCATCGACCTGCTGGTCGGCGCCTGGCCCGACGAGGACCGGCGCTGGCGCGCCCTGCGCAACTACTACTTCAACGCCATCCGCGATTGCGACACCAAGGTGGAGCGCCTGCTGGCGGCGCTCGAGAACAACGGCATGGCGGCGAACACCATCGTCGTCTTCACCGCCGATCATGGCGAGCTGGGCGGCAACCACCAGATGCGCGGCAAGGGCACGACCACCTATCGGCAGCAGAACCACCTGCCGCTCATGATCGTGCATCCGGCCTTCACGGGCGGCAAACAATGCCGGGCATTGACCTCGCAACTCGACCTCACGCCCACGATCCTGGCGCTCACCGGCAAGGACGGCGCGGCCCGCGCCCGTGCCGGCGAGGGATTGCCCGGCAAGGACTTCTCGGCGCTGCTGCGCGACCCGGAAGCCGCCGGAGAGAAGGCCGTGCGACCGGCCACTCTCTTCAACTTCGACATGCTGTCCTATGCGGATCCCACCTGGGCCGCGATGACGATCGACACGCGCACCTACAGGACCAAGCCACCGGCGCAGCAGGAGGCGATGCTGGCGGGGCATCCGCCGGACTTCCGGAACCGGACGTCGATCCGCAGCATCTTCGACGGCCGCTACCGCTTCTCGCGCTACTTCTCGCCTGTCGCCTTCAACACGCCGAAGACGATGGAAGAGCTGCTCGCGAAGAACGACCTCGAGGTCTACGACCTGCAGGCCGATCCCGACGAAATGGCCAACCTGGCGCTCGATGCGAAGAAGAACGGCGACCTCATCCTGGCGCTCAACCAGGTGACGAACGAGCGCATCGCCGACGAGGTCGGCGTGGATGACGGGTCGTTCCTGCCGATCCGGGATGGGAAGTGGAAGTTTCCGCCATTGGATGAAAGATAGTGGCGGAGAGAGCCATACGTCGCTCCCGGACATTGCCGAAGGCAATGTCCTGACGCTCACCGGCCTAGAAGGCCGGGCTTCGCTCGGCCTTCTAGGCCGATCGCTCGAAGGTGCCGGTCAGCGCGGCCTTGGCCAATGTATTGAAATGCAGCTGGAAGCCGACGATCGCCGCCGACGTCTCGGCATTCACCGGCAGCGCCTCTTCCTTCACGGCAAATACCGTGAACACATAGCGGTGCGGGCCGTGGCCCTGCGGCGGGCACGGCCCGCCATATCCCGGGGCGCCGAAGTCGGTGCGCGTCTGCAGCGCGCCCTTCGGCAGAAGGCCCGCCTTCGGGTTGCCGGCGTCGAGCGCGAGCTCGGTCGTGCCGGCGGGGATGTTGACCACCACCCAGTGCCAGAAGCCCGAACCGGTCGGCGCGTCCGGATCGAAGCAGTGGACGGCGAAGCTCTTCGTGCCCTCGGGCGCACCGGACCAGCGCAGGTGCGGCGATTTGTTGCCGCCGCCGCAGCCGAAACCGTACTCGGCCGACAGGATGTGCTCCATGCCGAGGGCCGCGCCTTCCTTGAAGCTGTCGCTGGTTACGGTGAAGGACATAGTGGGTTCTCCGTTTGAGTCGTGTT
>CAIYWM010000401.1 GCA_903929895.1 uncultured Alphaproteobacteria bacterium | reverse complement strand
CCGGTCAGGTCGTTCACCCTGGCATGAAGGGTGGCGGCGTCGTGCATCGTGTTCGGGTCGATCAACTGGCGCGGCGGATCGAACGCGGCGATCTGCGGCGCGAGGCGCTCGTGCAGGGCCACGCTTGCCGCACACACCGCACGCAGTTCCGCGAACTTAGATGCACGCACGTCGAGATGGTCGCAGATCGCGGTCCGGGCGGACTGCACCTTTTCCCAAGCCTGCGCCACCGGAAGGTCGCTCTCGGCGAGCTGCCGCCGGCCGGTGGACAGGGCAAATATGCTGCGCATCAAGGCGCGATTGCTCTGGTCGAGGGTCCGGATCTCGGCCGCCTTGTTGCGGCTGTACTCGACCTCGGTCGCTCCCACCGACATGGCGACGTCGGTCAGCGCTGCCGCGCCGCAGGCAAGCGCCACCAGCCCGGCGGCGGTCGCCCAGGCGACGCCCCTGGCGCCGAGCGCCAGCCGGACTCGCTGCAGGTTGGTGCGCACCCGATCGAGGAAGGGCCGGTCCCGCAGGGACGCGCCGGGACCCGAGGCAAGCCGCGGGGTCAATGTCATCCCGACAGCCTATCACCCGACATTCCCCGGATGAAACCTTGGAACCGCGAGAACCGAAACATCCTGTCGGGTTCCGGTGAAGCCGTGGGCGGCCTGCGGTATTTTCCCGGGGCTTCCGCCGCCTCCACCGGCTCGAAAGAGCTTTTGTCCCTCGAGGCGTAAACTGCGCCCCAGCAACCCGCAGCAACAACCCGTACCGCTACGCAGATAGCGTTGGATCCCAGGTTCCAATCCTCCGCCAATACGATCTGAGCGAACAGTCTCTCCCGCTGCGGCGGGTGTCTGGAGAGCCCAACATCGGCGGCCGTTTCGCGAAGGACCTGTTGACCGGTCTCGGCGCCCGAAGAGCCGAAGGGCTCTCTTTCAGGCCACTACTCTCCAAAGCAGATGACTGGGGGGTTAGGGCGCTTCATTGCCCGAGCTCGTGCCGACCGGCCAAGGCGCTCTGGCACAAACCTGTCGTTGGTCGGCCATGGCGAGCGCGGCGCCGGTGGAGCGATTCCGCCCAACGCGACGATGATGTTCGATGTCGAGCTGCTGGCGATCAGGCAAGCCGCCAGAGCGCTTCGCTCAATTGAAGAAGAGCGCGATCCCCGGGAAGGCGATGATCAGCAACAGCACGGCGAACATGATCAACGTAAAGGGCTGCGTCCCGGCGAAGATATCCCAGAGCGTGATGCGGGCGTCGTTGAGCGTACTTTTCACGACATAGACCGAGATGCCGAAAGGCGGTGTCAGCAGGCCGATCTCGACGGCGACGACGGTGATGACGCCGAACCACACCAGGTCGATGCCGAGCGTCTTGGCCACCGGCAGCATCAGCGGCAGCACGATCAGCATGATTGAAGCCGAGTCGATGATGCAGCCGAGGAACAGCACGATCGCGATGAAGACGGCCAGGAAGCCGGCGACGCCGAAGCCCAGGCCCGCCATCCATTCGACGATGAACTGCGGCAGGCCGGACAGGGTCAGCATCCGGCTGTAGAGGTTGGCGGCGATGATCAGGAACAGCACCGAGACGCTGATGCGGCCGGTTTCGACCAGCACCTTCCAGAAGATCGAGGGCGTGAGGCGCCGCTTGGCGAGCGCCAGGGCCAGAGCCCCCAACGCGCCGACCGCTCCGGCGTCGGTCGCGGTGAAGATGCCGCCGTAGATGCCCCCCAGGACAACGAAGATCAGCAGGAGGACCGGCGCCACCTTGACGGCCGCCTCGCGCAGCGCCATGCCCGGCACGTTCATTGCGGCGGTGCCGCCCACGTAGCCCGGAAACAGCCACGCCATGGCAACGATCGCGACGGAGAAAGCGATGGCCAGCACGAGGCCTGGCATGACGCCCGCGAGAAACATGGCGCCGACCGACTGCTCGGAAAGGAACGCGTAGAGAATCATCAGCAGGCTGGGCGGGATCAGCATTCCCAGCACCGACGAGCCTGCGACGACGCCGGTGGCAAAGCGCGGGGTGAAGCCGAAGCGCAGCATCTCCGGCACGGCGACCTTGGTGAAGACCGCGGCCGAGGCGATCGAGATGCCGGTGATGGCCGCGAACACGGCGTTCGCCATCACCGTCGCCACGCCCAGCCCGCCGCGGATGCGGCGAAGCATGCTATTGGCGACCTCGAAAATGTCCTTGCCCAGGTCGGCCGTCGCCACCAGCAGGCCCATCAGGACGAACAGCGGCACCACGCCGAATTCGTGGCTGGCGATCGAATCGCTGGTCGCCTGCGCCATCAACGCCAGCGCCACGTCGATACTGTCGCGCATCAGCCAGACGCCCACGAAGGACAGCAGCAGCAGGG
>CAIYWM010000400.1 GCA_903929895.1 uncultured Alphaproteobacteria bacterium | reverse complement strand
GTTCGGCACCATGAGTTCCGGTGCGGAAGTCATCGTCACCGCACCCGTTCAAGTCGTCGAAAGCAGCGGCACCTCGCAGGTTTTCACCAACACCGCGACGGTCCAGACCCTGTCGATCGACGCCAACCCGGCGAACAACTCCAACTCGGGGCAGATCACTGTCGACGCGGCCGCGCTGGCGGGTGTCGTTTTCCGCGACTTCAACGGCAACGGCGTGAAGGATGCGGATGACACCGGCATCGGCGGCATCGCGATGCAGATCGCCAGCACCGGTCCCGGCGGCGCAGCGGTCAGCCTCACCGTCAACACGGCGGCGGACGGCAGCTACAGTTTTCCCTCCCTGCCGCCAGGCACCTTTACCGTAACGCGCGGCGCGGTCGCTGAACCTGCACTCACGAACGGCATCGCGATCCCCGGGTCCGCCGGCGGAACGGCTCTTGGCCCGACGCAGATCGGCGGCGTCACGCTCTCGAACGCGGCGGCCACCGGCTATGACTTCACGCTGATCCCCGCGAGTGGAATCGCCATCACAAAGTCACTCGTCTCGGGGCCCACGACCAATGCCGATGGCAGTTTCGACGCGACCTTCCGGCTCACTGTCAGCAATCCAAGCCCCGAGGCGCTGCAGAACATTGTTGTGTCCGATCCGCTCGCCGGACCTGCGCCACTGTTCGGCAGTTTCACCGCGGCGCCGGCCGAGCGCGGCACCTACACCGTTACCGCCGCTCCGGGCGGAAGCTGTACCGGCCTCAATGCGGGCTTCAATGGCAGCAGTGATACGTCAGTGGCTCAGGGCGCGGCCCTGGGAGTGGGCGCGAACTGCAGCGTGGACTTTTCCATCCGCGTGATGCCGACCATGCCGCTTCCGCCACTGGCGAATGGCGGACGCTACATCAACCAGGCCGCGGTGACAGGATCCGGCGTGCAGTCCGGCAAGGCAGTCGCAGCCAGTTCCAACCTCGTACCGCTGTCGCCCATTCTGCCGCAGCTCGCCGTCACCAAGGCGATGACCGGCTACACCGATGTGGACAAGAGCGGTTCCATCACCCTCGCCGACATACTGACCTTCAAGGTCAGTGCCACGAACGTGGGCAGCGTCGGGCTTACCGATGTTGTGGTGACCGACACGATGATTAACCCGTCCAGCAGCAGCTGCCCCGTGCTGCAGCCCGACGAGGTTTGTGCGCTCACCGGCACCTACACCGTCACCACCGCCGATGTTCAGGCCGGCGAGGTGGTGAATACCGCGACTGCCGACAGCACCGAAACCAACCCCATCACAGGTCCGCTCACGGCCTCGGTCACCACGCCGGTCGTCGCCGTCATCGGGGAGAACGCGCTCACCAAGACGGCGCTCGTCACCACTGTGAAGCGTGGTGAGCAGGTGCCCTACGTCATCGCGGCGCAGGATGTGCCCTTCACGCCGGCCCGCATCGTGGACGTGATGCCGCCGGGCTTCGCCTTCGTTGCCGGCAGTGCGGTGGCAAACGGCGAGAAGGTGGTGCCCACGGTGGACGGGCGGCGCCTCACCTTCGACGGGCTCGTGGCTGATGCGCAGGGCGACATCAAGCTTGAGCTGACGCTGGTGGCCACGGCCTCCG
>CAIYWM010000399.1 GCA_903929895.1 uncultured Alphaproteobacteria bacterium | reverse complement strand
TCGCCGAGCGCGCCAAGAAACCGGGCGCGGCTTTCATCCTACATGCACCCGACGCCTATGCACCCAAAGTCGGCGATCTCGTCTGCGCCTCGCGCGAGGGCAGCGGCACGACGCTGCAGAACCTGAATCGTGGGGCAGGACATTGCGACATCGTGGTCGACGTCCAACCGGGCCATCTCTCCGCCATCGGCGGCAATGTCGGCGACTCCGTTACCCGGAGCGTCTTTCCACTGGACGCGAACGGAGTTTTATCGGCCATATCCGGCCGACCAGTCTTCGCGGTCATCGAAAACCGGCTGCCCTGAAGGAAGGACAATGTCTTCGCTCTACGACTATATTATCGTCGGTGCCGGCTCGGCCGGTTGCGCCCTCGCCGCGCGACTCGCCTGGGAACGGCCCAAGCTTCGCATCCTGGTCCTCGAGGCCGGGGGTCCCGACAAGTCGTTCCTGCTGAAGATGCCCGCCGGTTTCGCTTCGCTGGGCGAGAAGAACGCCTACAACTGGCACTACGAGACGACGCCGCAGAAGCACTGCAACGATCGCCGCATGTACTGGCCGCGCGGCAAGACGCTGGGCGGCTCCTCCTCGATCAACGCGATGCTCTATGTTCGCGGCCACGCCTCGGACTACGACCACTGGCGGCAACTCGGCAACGAGGGCTGGTCCTATGAGGACGTGCTGCCCTACTTCAAGAAGTCGGAGAACAACGAGCGCGGCGCCGATGCCTTCCACGGCACCGGCGGTCCGCTGAACGTCGCCGACCAGGTCGATCCCAGCAAGCTCAACGAGGCCTTCCTCAAGGCCGCCGAGCAGGCTGGACACAAGCGCAACAAGGACTTCAACGGCGCCGAGCAGGATGGCGTCGGGCTCTACCAGGTGACGCAGAAGAACAAGCAGCGCTGGAGCGCCGCGAGCGCCTATCTCCGTCCGGCGGTCGCCAACAGCGGCGCCCATCTCGAGGTCGTCACCGGTGCACTCACCGAGCGCATCATCTTCGACCAGAACCGCGCCATGGGCGTGCGCTACACGCTGAACGGCCGCGACGAGGTCGCCCGAGTCACCCGCGAGATCATCCTGTGCGGCGGCGCCGTCAACTCGCCGCAGCTCATGATGCTGTCGGGCATTGGCCCGGCCGATCACCTGAAGTCGATCGGCATCCGGCCGTTGCACGACCTGCCCGGCGTCGGCGCCAACCTGCAGGACCATCTCGACGCGTCGCTGCTGCAGTTCTGCAAGACCCGAGATACGTATGATCGCGCCAACAAGCTGGCCTCGCTCTACCAGTATGTCGTGAACAAGAAGGGGCCCGGCACCTCCCCGATCGCCGAGTCGGGCGGCTTTCTGCGGACACGGCCCGGCCTCACGGCGCCCGACATTCAGCTCCATTTCCTGCCCGTGCTGGTGATGGACCATGGCCGGACGCGCCTGAACCGGGATGGCTACAGCCTTCACGTCTGCACGCTCCGGCCCGAGAGCAAGGGCACGATCCGGCTGCGCAGCAAGGACCCGAAGGAGCATCCGCTGATCGATGCGAACTATCTCAGCGAACGCCAGGACCTCGACACGCTGATCGCCGGCGTGAAGATGGGCCGCGACATCCTCGCCCAGTCGGGCCTCGACCCTTACCGCGCCGACGAGCTCGGGCCGGGCGCAGCTGTGAAGACCGACGCGGAGATCGAACAGTGGATCCGCGCGAAGTGCGAGACGATCTATCATCCGGTCGGCACCTGCAAGATGGGTCCGGCCAGCGATCCCATGGCGGTGGTCGACGACAAGCTGCTGGTGCACGGGGTCGAAGGGCTACGCGTGGTCGATGCGTCGGTCATGCCGACCCTGATCGGCGGCAACACCAACGCGCCCACCATCATGCTCGCCGAGCGCACCGCCGCGATCATGCACGCGGCGGGAATGACGAACTAAACCGCCTCAGCCGCGCTTTTCGACGACGAGGAGCCACGGCCGGCCCGACACGTTCATCAGGCGGCCGCGCGAGTCGACGGGGAAGAGGCTCATCGCCACGCTGTCCTTCACATTGCCGCCGATCGCGTGGACGTAGCCGCCGCGCACTTCGGTGACGATGTCGCAATGCGCGGCCGTGTTGTCGATGCGGCGGTGGGCGGTGCGCGGGTCGGCATGGCGCCAGGTCGGACCGGCGGAGCCCGAACAGACGAGGTCGCCCGGCTTGGGCGAGTACTCGCTCGGCGAATGGAGCAGGAACGGCGCGCTGCGCGACGCGCGCTCGCGATCGTACAGCGAGGCCAGATAGCTGCCGTGGCGCCCCTCGCGCGGAAACTGCGAGGCGCTATAGCCCGACTGGACCATCACCCATGTGACGAAGGCGCCGGACCACGGCTTGTCGGAAGTTCCGTTCCACTGCGGCCTGCCGCAGGCGCCCCAATACTCACCTACGCGACTGGACAGGGGCTCGCTGCGCTCGGTCATGCCGTAACGGTTGGTGTAGCCGTTGGCCTGCCCGCCAAAGACGACGGTGGCGCGGCCGAACCTGGTCCATTCCTTCCAGGCCGTATAGGCGACCTTGTCGCTGGGTGGCCGGTCGTCGGTACCCGCCCCGCCCCCTCCACATCCGGCCAGAGCAAGTGCCAGCACCAGGACGAGCGAAAGGAGTGCTGGCAGCCGCTGACCGGTCGGGAAACAAAAGGAACGACCGGAGGGCTGCCAGCAAACGCGAAAGCCGACATCGAGGGGGTCAGACTTCATGCGCGACATGCAGTTCGTAAAATAACTTTATGTTATTATTGGACTTTACTCTAACAGAGACCACGCACCATGTCATCTCCTAAGAATTTGGATGAGGTCCGTCGCCTCGAACGGCTCGCCTTCCGCGGCTGGCGGGCGCTGGAGAGCCACGACGTTCAGGGATGGCATCTGCGCTTCTCAGGTGGCTACACAAAAAGAGCCAATTCGATCAATGCACTAGATGTTTTTACTTCAACTGATATCGAAGCCGTCGAGGCGCCCTTTCGCGAACGCAAATGCCGGCCGGTCTGGCGCCTCACGCCCCTGGCGCCGGTCGAGATGGCCGATCAGCTGAAGGCGCGAGGCTATGAGCCGATCGAGCGCAGCCTGCTTCAGCGTTGCCCGCTGCATGACGGTTTTCGGGCCGATCCCGCCGTCGAGATTTCCCCTGGTCCTTCTCCCGCCTGGATCGAGGCCTTCGCCGTTCACAGCCCGGTGAGACCGGAGCATCGCGAAACCATGGAACGGATGCTGCGGGCCATTGCCCAGCCCGCCGGCTTCGCCTTCGTCCAGCACGAGGGTCGCCCCATGGCCATGGCGATCGGCGCCGTCGAGGGCGATCACATGGGTCTGTTCGACGTGCTGGTCATGCCCGAGGCGCGACGCCAGGGTCTGGCGCGGCGCGTCACCGAAAGCCTCTACGCCTGGGCCTGGCAAAAGGGAGCACGCTTCGCCTACCTGCAGGTGGTCGCGACCAATGCCGCGGCCATGCCGCTCTATGCGGCGCAGGGGTTCCGCACGGTCTACGAGTACGAGTACCTGATCCCACCAGCTTCTTGACCCTCCCGCTTGCTGCCTCGCATAGTCGATGCAGGGAGGAACTCCAAAAATGTCGAACTACGTGTGGGAAAAGAGCTATCCGCCGGGCGTGAAGTGGGAACTCGACGTGCCCAGGATGACGATCCATCAGAGCTTCGAGGAAAGCTGCGCCCGGTACGGTGACCGGCCCTTCACCGACTTCCTCGACAAGGTGATGACGTTCCGGGACTACAAGGAGGCCTCCGACCGGGCGGCCGCCGGCTTCCAGAAGCTCGGCGTGAAGCCCGGCGTCAATGTCGGCCTCTATCTGCCCAACACGCCGCACTACATCATCGCCTTCTTCGGTGTGCTGAAGGCCGGTGGACGCGTGGTCAACTACTCGCCGCTCGACGCTGCGCGCGAACTCGAGTTCAAGATCGGCGATTCGGAAACCGACATCCTGGTGACGCTGGACGTCACCGCGCTCTACCCGAAGATGGCCGCGATGCGCGGCAAGACCCGGCTGAAGAAGCTGATCGTGGGCTCGATCGCCGACTACCTGCCCTGGCCCAAGAACTGGCTCTATCCGATCGCCAAGAAGAAGGACCTGTCGGCCTGGCCGCGCGACGACTGGCACATGTCGTTCAAGGACCTGCTGGCGAACGATGGCAAGTACACGCCCCACAAGCCCGCTAGCGACAACCTGTGGGACGAGGTGGCGATCCTCCAGTACACCGGCGGCACGACCGGCCTGCCCAAGGCGGCGATGCTGATGCACGGCTGCGTCATGGCGGCAATGAGCCAGGGCCAAGCCTGGACGACGCCCTACACGAAGCCCGGCACCGAGAAGGTCGTGTGCGTGCTGCCGCTGTTCCACATCTACGCCCTGTCGGGAATCATGCTGGGCGCGGTGCGCAACGGCAACCAGCTGATCCTCTATCCGCGGCCCGACATCGACATGATCGTCGCCGATCTCGCCAAGAAGAAGCCCACCTTCCTGCCGGGCGTGCCGACGCTCTACACCGCGATCAACAAGCATCCCAAGGCGCAGGGACTCGACCTCAGCTCGCTCAAGATCTGCATGTCGGGCGGCGCCCCCCTGCCCGTCGAGGTGCAGCAGAGCTTCGAGAAGCTGACGGGCGCCACGCTGATCGAGGGTTATGGCCTCACCGAGACCTCGCCGACGGGCGCGATCTGCCCGGTCGACAAGAGCGTGCGCCGGGTCGGTTCGTGCGGCCTGCCCATGCCCGGCACCGTGATCGAGATCCGCGACATGGAGGACGGCAACAAGGTGCTGCCGCCCGGCAAGGAGCATGTCGGCGAAGTCTGCATCATCGGCCCCCAGGTCATGAAGGGCTACTGGAAGAAGCCGGAAGAGACGGAGAAGGTGCTGTTCCGCCATCCGTCCAGCAACTGGATGGGCCTGCGCACCGGCGACATGGGCTACATGGACGCCGACGGCTGGCTCTATCTGGTCGACCGCTCGAAGGACCTGATCATCTCCTCGGGCTACAACGTCTATCCGCGCATGATCGAGGAGGCCGTCTACGAGCATCCGGCGGTCGACGAGGTGATCGTGATCGGCATCCCCGATCCCTATCGCCAGGAAGCGCCCAAGGTCTTCGTCAAGCTGAAGCCCGGCGCCTCGCTCACCTTCGAGGAGCTGAAGAAGCATCTCGACGGCAAGATCGGCAAGCACGAGATGCCGGTCGCTCTCGAGATCCGTCCGGAGCTGCCCAAGACCCCGGTCGGCAAGCTATCGAAGAAGGAGCTCAAGGAAGAAGAGCGTGCAAAGGCGCAGTCGAAGGCGGCGTGATCCTCATATTGAGGTAAGGTGAGGGGGTGATGCGGCGCGTGACCCACCTCACCTCCCCCGCGCTGACGCGCGGGTCCCCTTCCTCTCCCCCCATTGGCGTGGGCGGCGAGGACGTATTCCGTCGAATCTTCCTGTTCGGCGGCGCCGGTCTCGTGCTGGGCGGGTGCTTCGACCGGCCCTGCCATGAGCGCAATCCGGCGCAGAAGGCGTTTCTGGATGGGCTCCATGAACTGGCCAAGCCGGCGCTCGCCTCCAACAATCCGCTCCGGGTCGAAGAGGCAGCGCGCCAGAGCGTCGCTCTGGCCAACAAGGTCGGGGCCTTCAGCGACTGGTGCGGCACGCTCACGAAGATCGAGGGCAACGCCCAGACCGTGGCCGTGACCTTCGACATCGGCCGGCAGGTTTCGCTCTACGCGTTCAACGACTGGGCGCTGGCCTTTGCCGGCACGGTAACCGACTTTTTCTCCACACGATCGCGTGCCACGCCGCCGCCGGGCCTTTCCGAGGCGGCCGTTGCGGCGCTAAAAACCCTGCGGCTTGGCGAAAGGGTGACGATCTCCGGGCGGATGGGCGAGATCGCGGGCTCCGGCGTGTTCGATCTCTCCCGCCTGTTCGGCAAGACCGCCACGGATCATCGCCAGTTCCTGCAGACGCCACGCTTTGTGGCGCGCGTCGAGGCCCTCCAGGCCTCGAAGAAGTAGAAAGGATTTCGAGGTGCCGTCTTTCACGTACGACTTTCCCTATTCGACCAAGAAGCTGCCGGTCTTCGCCGAGAACGTCGTCTCCACGTCCCAGCACCTCGCCTCCACGGCC
>CAIYWM010000398.1 GCA_903929895.1 uncultured Alphaproteobacteria bacterium | reverse complement strand
GGTCCATGGGGCCGCAACCTAGAGGAATCGCCATGCTGCTGAAAGACCGGGTCATCCTGATCACCAACGTCGAGAAATTCGCAGGGCACGGCACCACAAGGGTCGCCCTGGCCCAGGGTGCGACCGTTCTGGCGCACGATCCGTCGTTCGAGGCGCCGAGCGCGCGACGAAAGTACGAGGCGGAATTCCCGGGCGCCCATGCCCTTTCGGCAACTGAGCCGGCGACGATGGTCGAACTCGCCCTGAAGCGGCACGGCCATATCGACGCGCTGGTGAACAACGACGCCTATCCCGCCTTGCGCGCGCCGCTTGGCGAGGCGCGCCTCGAGGACTACCGCGATGCGCTGGAAGTCATGGCGGTGACGCCGTTCCGTCTGACGCAGCTCGTCGCGCCCTCGATGCGCAAGCGCAAGTCGGGCCGCATCGTGTTCGTCTCCTCGGCCGCCCCGCTGCGCGGTATCGCCAACTATGCGCCCTATGTCTCGGCGCGCGCGGCGGCGAACGGTCTCGTCTCCTCGCTCGCCAAGGAGCTGGGGCGTGACGGCATCACGGTGAACGCGGTCGGCTCGAACTATGTCGAGAACCCCGACTACTTTCCGCCGGCCCTTCTCGCCAACAGCGAGGCGATGGCCAAGATGACGGCACAGATTCCGCTCGGTCGCCTCGGCAAGTCGGACGAGCTGGGCGCCTCGATCTGCTTCCTCTGTTCCGACGGCGCCGGCTTCATCACCGGACATGTCCTGCCGCATGCCGGTGGCTGGGCGTGACATCCGGGAAATTCACATGCACAATTCTCGGATAACGAACGCCGCGCAGGTCTGACCGAAGCAGCGGCTGCCAGGGAGAAACGTCGAGACACGTCGGGAAACCGGCGCGCTTCCCCTTGGCCGAATCGGTCCGAGGACGGCGCATGGGAAGACAGATCGTCCACCGCCTGCTGATCTCGTTCCCCGCCCTGCTCGGGGTTCTCTTCCTGTGCTTCTGTCTCCTGCAGGTCGTGCCCGCCGACCCGGCGATGATCATCGCCGGGCCCGATGCCAAGGCCGAGACCATCGCAGCGATCCGCCTCGAACTCGGCCTCGACCGCCCCATCCCCATCCAGTTCGCCGAGTATATCGGTCGCGTCGCGCAGGGCGATCTCGGCCGTTCGATCATCTCCAACACGATGGTGAGCGAGGAGCTGGCGCTCACCATCGGCCCGACGGTCGAACTGATGCTGGGTGGCATGCTGATCGCTATCCCACTCGGCCTGACCCTCGGCACGCTCGCCGCCGTGAAGCGCGGCACCCTGATCGACCGCGCGATCATGGCGGTCTCGGTCGCCGGTGTGTCGATGCCGGTCTTCTTCATCGGCCTGGTCCTGATCCAGTACATGGGCTTCCAGTGGGGGCTGTTCCCCTTCACCGGCCGCACCGGCCCGATCTGGGACGGCGGCCTGCCGAGCCTGGTGCTGCCGGCGCTGACCCTGGGCAGCGTCCTGATCGGGCCGATCGCGCGGCTGACGCGCACCGCCGTGCTCGAGGTGCTGGGCGCGGACTATGTCCGCACCGCCCGCGCCAAGGGCCTGCGCGAGACGGTGGTGATCGTTCACCACGCGCTGCGCAACGCGATGATCCCGGTGGTCACGCTGCTCGGCCTGCAGGCCGCGTTCCTGCTGGGCGGCGCCGTCGTCACCGAAACGATGTTCTCGTGGCCCGGCGTCGGCCGGCTGGCGGTCGGCGCCATCGTGTCGAGCGATTTCCCGACGGCGCAGGGCGCGATCATGAT
>CAIYWM010000397.1 GCA_903929895.1 uncultured Alphaproteobacteria bacterium | reverse complement strand
GCGGCGATCGTCGCCGAGACGCTCGAGGAAAGCCGCAAGGTCGCCGTCGCCGAGGGCCAGCCGCCGAGCGACAAGGTCGTGGCCAACCTGCTGGGCATGCTGACGGCGAAGGGTTCCAAGGCGGTGGCGTCGATCCTGGGCGACATGGAAAAGGGCGGCGCGGCCGAGGGCAAGCAGATCGTCGGCGACATGCTGGGGCGCGCGCGCAAGCACGGCATCGCCGCGCCCAACCTGCGCTATGCCTATGCCCACCTGCAGACCTATGAAGCACGCCGCGCGCGTGGTGGATTGAAGTAGAGGTTGCCATGAAGATCCTGATCCTCGGCGCCGGCGCGATCGGTGGCTATGTCGGCGGACGCCTGCAGCAGAGCGGCGCCGAAGTGACGTTCCTCGTGCGCGAGAAGCGGAACGAAGCGCTGCAGCGCGATGGGCTGGTGATCAGGAGCACCAAGGGTGACATTACCCAGTCGGTGAAGACGGTCACGAACGGCGCCGAAGGCGGGCCGTACGACGTCGTGCTGCTGACCTGCAAGGCCTACGACCTCGACTCGGCGATGGACGCCATTGCCCCGGCGGTCGGCGCCCACACGACGATCGTGCCGCTGCTGAACGGCATGCGCCATCTCGAGGCGCTCGACGCCCGCTTCGGCGCGGAGAAGGTGGTGGGCGGGCTCGCGAGGGTCGGCGTCGCGATGAACGGGGAAGGGCACATCCTGCACACCAGCCCCTTCGCCGTGATCTCGTTCGGCGAGCGCGGGGCCGCGCCGGCGCGCCCGGCGTTGACCGATCTCGATGCCGCCATCAAGGCATCGGGCATCGACGGCGGGCTGAACGCCAACATCGTGCAGGATCTCTGGGACAAGTGGATCATGCTGTGCACCCTGGCGGCGACCTGCTGCCTGATGCGCGGTTCGTCCGGTGACGTGCTCGAAGCCGACGAAGGCCTGGCGATCGTGCTGGAGACGGTCGAGGAGGCGCGCCAGGTCGCGGCCGCCGCCGGCCACGATCCCGGCGAGAAGGGCCTGAAGACCATCCGCTCGTTCCTGACCATGAAGGGCTCGAAGTTCACCGCCTCGATGCTGCACGATCTGGAGAAGGGCGGGATGGTCGAGGCCGACCATATCGTGGGCGACATGATCGCCCGTGCGAAGAAGGCCGGACTCGCCACGCCCAACCTGCGCCTCGCCTACGCGCACCTGCAGGTCTATCTCGCGAAGCGGGCGCGCAAAGCGGCTTGAAGGTCGGCACGGGAGGGGCTTAACTCCTCCGCATGAGCTTTTCGGCCCCCTTTTCGCGCGTCCCGCGACGGAACCATCCGATCGCGGAAGCGTAGTCCCCGAGCCGGCCTCTGTGTCCCGGCATCGGGGCACGATCGCATTTCTGCGATCACCGATTCTCTACAATTCGTCTTCATCAAATGCAGGAGCATCCGCGATGCCCGCCGTTGCACGTAACCGTTCCGTCCCCAACATCGTCGTCAGCGACGCCGACTGCGACCGCCTGACCGACCTCGCCACCGCGTCGCTGGAGCGGGTGCCGGAGGTGGCCGAGGAGCTGCTCTCCGAGATGGAGCGCGCCAGGGTGGTAAGCGAGGACGAGGTGCCGGCGGACGTCGTCCGTATGGGCTCGACGGTCACTTTCCGCTCGGACGCCGGGACCGATGGCGAGCAGCACGAACTCACCGAGACGCTGGTCTATCCCGCCGACGAGGACAGCGCCGCGAACAAGCTCTCGGTGATGACGCCGGTCGGCGCGGCGCTGATCGGCCTCGCGGTCGGCCAGTCGATTTCGTGGACGGCCCGTGACGGCCGCAAGCACAGGCTCACGGTGGTGAAGGTTTCCTGAACCTCACGGCTTGAAGCGCAGCAGCGCGACGCCGAAGCCCACGAAGACGGCACCGCTGGCGCGATTGAGCCAGCGGCGCCAGAGGCCGTGCATCAGTCGGTCGGCGAGCTTGCGCCCCGAGAGCGCATAGACCGAATAGAAGAACAGCTCGACGCCCAGGAAGGTCGCGACCATCAGGGTGAACTGCGGACCCCAGGCGCGCGTTGGGTCGATGAACTGTGGGAAGAACGCCGCCGCGAAGACGAGCAGCTTGGGATTGCTGATGCCGACCAGAAATCCGCCGCGGAACAGCGCGACGCCCGACGTTCCGGTGGAAGGTGGTGGAGCGTCCGCTGCGACGGGTTCGCGCCAGACCTGGATGCCGAGATAGACCAGATAGGCGGCCCCCGCGATTTTCAGCACGTCGAAGGCGCCGGGCAGCGCCAGCAGCACCGCGCTGAGGCCGGCGACCGACCCTGTCAGCATCAGCACCAGCGCGGTAAGGCAGCCCGCCACGCCGATGAAGGCGGGTCCCAGGCCGAAGCGGATGCTGCGTGTCGTCACATAGAGCACGTTCGGCCCCGGCGTGGAGGCGATCAGCACGACGGCACCGAGATAGAGCCACCAGGTTTCGAGAGTCATGGTGCGACCTCCGTGGCCTTTTCGCTGGCCTCCTCATTCAGATGGACGGGCCATGACCCCATCGCCCTCGTAAGGCGAGGGCACTTCCCCTTTGCGGACTCCGCAAAGGGGAAGAGACTGAGTTGCCTTACCTCCGCGAGATCAGCGCTCCGTACGCTGCCAGCGCTGCGTGATTGACGAGGTCGCTGACGGTCGCGCCCATCTGCACGATCTGGACGGGCTTGGAGAGGCCGTCGATCACCGGGCCGATCACCGTCACGCCACCCAGCGACTGCATCAGCCGCGAGGAGATGTGGGCGGAGTGCAGGCCCGGCATGATCAGGATGTTGGCGGGGCCGGTGAGGCGCGTGAACGGATAGGTCGACTTCAGGAGTTCGAAATCGAGCGCCATGTCGGCCTGCATCTCGCCGTCATACTCGAAATCAACCTCCTCGGCGTCGAGCAGGCGGATCGCCTTGCGGATGCGGTCGATGCGTTCGATCTCGCGGCTGCCGAAGTTCGAGAAGGAGAGGAAGGCGACCCGGGGATCGTGTCCCATCATGCGTGCGTTCTTCACCATCTGCTTGGCGATGGTGGCCAGCTGCTCGGGGCTCGGCGTCTCGTTGATCGAGGTGTCGGCGAGGAACACCGTTCCCTGGCGCGAGACGACGATGGAATAGCCCATCGGCACCTTGCCCGCGTCGATGTTGATCACGCGCTTCACGTCGGCGTAGCACTCCGGGAAACGCCGTGTGATGCCGGTCACCATGCCGTCGGCATCGCCCATCGCCACCATGCAGGCGCCGAACACGTTGCGGCCCTGGTTGACCATGCGCTGCACGTCGCGGTGCAGGTAGCCGTCGCGCTGCAGCCGCTTGTAGACCAGGTCGGTGTACGGGGCGTTCTTGGTCGACAGCCGGGCATTGTGGATTTCCATGCCGGACGAGTCGTTGATGCCGAGCGACTTCATGGTCTCGCGCACCTGCTCCTCGCGGCCGATCAGGATCGGCGTGCCGTAGCCGTTGTCGCGGAACATCACGGCGGCGCGGATCGTGCGCTCCTCCTCGCCCTCGGCGAAGACGATACGCTGCGGGTTGGCCTTCACCTGCTCGAACAGGCTCTGCAGGAAATGGCTGGTCGGATCGAGGCGGCCCGAAAGGCTGCGCTTGTATTCCGCCATGTCGGCGATCTGCTTCTTGGCGACGCCCGACTCCATCGCGGCCTTGGCGACGGCCGCCGAGACCTCGACGATCAGACGCGGATCGAACGGCACCGGCACGATGTAGTCGGGTCCGTAGCGCAGGCGGCGGCCGGAATAGGCGCGATCGACCTCGTCGGGCACGTCCTCGCGGGCGAGCTTGGCCAGCGCCTCGGCGGCGGCGACCTTCATCGCCTCGTTGATCGTCGTGGCGCGCACGTCGAGCGCACCGCGGAAGATGTAGGGGAAGCCCAGCACGTTGTTGATCTGGTTGGCGTAGTCGGAGCGTCCGGTGGCGACGATTGCGTCACCGCGGGCGGCATGCACGTCTTGCGGCGTGATCTCCGGATCCGGGTTGGCCATGGCGAAGATGATCGGCCTGGCCGCCATCGACTGCACCATCTCCTTGGTGACCGCGCCCTTGACCGAGAGGCCGAAGAACACGTCGGCGCCCTTCATCGCCTCCTCCAGGGTGCGCGCCTTGGTGCGGACCGCATGGGCGCTCTTCCACTGGTTCATGCCCTCGGTGCGGCCCTGGTAGATCACGCCCTTGGTGTCGCACAGGATGGCGTTCTCGTGCGGCATGCCCATGGCCTTGACGAGCTCGATGCAGGCGATCGACGCGGCGCCCGCGCCGTTCACCACCATCTTGATGTCCTTGATGTCGCGGCCGGTGAGGTGCAGCGCGTTGATCAGGCCGGCGGCGGAGACGATCGCCGTCCCGTGCTGGTCGTCGTGGAAGATCGGAATGTCCATCATCTCGCGCAAGCGTTGTTCGATGATGAAGCAGTCAGGTGCCTTGATGTCTTCGAGATTGATGCCGCCGAAAGAGGGGCCGAGATAACGAACGGCGTTGATGAACTGTTCGACATCTTTGGTGTCGACCTCGAGGTCGATCGAATCGACATCTGCGAAGCGCTTGAACAGGACGGCCTTGCCCTCCATCACCGGCTTGCCGGCCAGCGCCCCGATGTCGCCCAGGCCCAGCACGGCGGTGCCGTTGGAGATCACGGCCACCAGATTGCCCTTGATCGTGTAGTCGTAGGCGGTCGAGGGGTCCTTCTCGATCGCGAGGCAGGGGGCCGCGACGCCCGGTGAATAGGCGAGCGCCAGGTCGCGCTGGGTGACCAGCGGCTTGCTGGCAATGATCTCGATTTTGCCGGGCCGCCCCGTCCGATGCATGATCAGCGAGTCGCCGTCGAGATCGCCCATCTGGTTGCTGACCATTTCTTCCGAGCTTTTGCCCGCCATCTGCTTTTTCACTCCCAATTGAGCACGCATATTGGCGGTATTCCGCTGCGCGTGCCAGACACCCATCCCGCGCTGCAGCGCAACTTCCATGCCCAAAAATCGTCCACCTGTCGTCCACATGGATCGCTTTGCGGCGTGTGCTAGACCGAACCTCTCCCGAGGAATCTCCCAGTGCCGGACAGTTCCACCATCCCCGCCGACGCCACGCCGATGATGCGCCAGTACCTGGCGATCAAGGCCGCGCATCCGGATCATCTGGTGTTCTACCGGATGGGCGATTTCTACGAGCTGTTCTTCGACGACGCGGTGAAGGCCTCGGCGGCGCTCGACATCGCACTGACCAAGCGTGGCCAGCATCTCGGCGAAGACATCAAGATGTGCGGCGTGCCGGTACACAGCCACGAGGCCTACCTGTCGCGTCTGATCCGCCAGAGCTTCAAGGTCGCGGTCTGCGAGCAGATCGAGGACCCCGCCGAGGCCAAGAAGCGTGGCGCCAAGTCCGTGGTCGAGCGCGCCGTCGTGCGGGTCATCACGCCGGGTACGCTCACGGAAGACTCCCTGCTCGATGCGCGCAGTCACAATTATCTCGCGGCCCTGTCCGAGGCGCAGGGCGACCTGGCGCTGGCCTGGCTCGATCTCTCGACCGCCGACTTCGCGACCCAGCCGCTTCTGCCCGGGCAGTTGGCGGCGGCGCTGGCCCGGCTGTCGCCGGGCGAGCTGCTGGTGCCCGACCGCCTGCTGGCGCGCGAACCGCTCAAGACCGTGCTGGAGGAATGGAATTCGGTCCTGACGCCGATGCCCTCGGCGCGGTTCGACAGCGACAATGCCCGCAAGCGCCTGCTGCAGGCGTTCAACGTCGCGGCGCTGGAGAGTTTCGGCGATTTCTCGCGCGCCGAGGTCGCGGCCTGCGGCGCGCTGCTCGACTATGTGGAGCTGACCCAGGCCGGCAAGCGACCGGCCCTGGTGCCGCCGCGCCGCGAGCGCGCCGACGGCACGATGGAGATCGATCCGGCGACGCGGCGCAATCTCGAACTGGTGAAGAGCCTCGACGGCCGCCGCGACGGCAGCCTGCTGGCCACCATCGACCGCACCCTGACCGGCCCGGGCGCGCGCCTGCTGGCCGAGCGCATCGCCGCGCCCCTGACGGATCGGACCGAGATCGAGCGCCGCCTCGACCTGGTGCAGCTCTTCGTCGAGCGGCCGGCTGTGCGGGAGCGGGTGCGCGAGACGCTGCGCCGGACCCCTGACATCGAGCGCGCCCTGCAGCGCCTGTCGGTCGGCCGCGGCGGTCCGCGCGACCTGGCGGCCTTGCGCGATGGTCTGGACTTGGGCGAGGCGCTGGCGCAGTCGTTGCGCGCCGAGCCCGAGGCGTTGCTGCCGCCACCGGCGCCTCTCGCGGAAATCGTCATGTGCTGCTCCGACCACGGCGCCACTGTCGCGGCGCTCGCCGAGGCGCTGGCGGACGAGCCGCCGCTGCTGGTGCGCGACGGCGGCTTCGTGCGGCAGGGCTACAGGCCGGAACTGGACGAGCAGCGCACCCTGCGCGACGACAGCCGCAAAACGGTGGCGGGCCTCGAAGCGAAGTACCGGACCGCGAGCGGCGTGCCGTCGCTCAAGATCCGGCACAACAACATGATCGGCTACCATATCGAGGTGACGGCGACGCACGCCGACAAGCTCGACCTGGCGGCGCTGGGCTTCACGCGGCGGCAGTCCATGTCGAATGCGACGCGCTTCAGCACGGCGGAGCTGGCCGATCTCGAAACCCGCATCGGCCGCGCCGCCGACCAGGCGCTGGCGCTGGAACTCGCCGTCTTCGAGGAGCTGGTCGCCAAGGTGATGGCGGTGTCGGCGTCGATCGCGGCGGCCGGCCGCGCTCTGGCATGGCTCGACGTCGCTTCGGCGCTGGCCGAACTGGCGGCGAGCAGCAACCATGTGCGGCCGACGCTGACTGACGATCCGGCCTTCTCGATCGAGGGCGGCCGCCACCCCGTTGTCGAGGCGGCGCTGGCCCGCCAGAACGGCGCAGGCTTCGTGCCCAACGACTGCTACCTCGGCACCGAGCGCCGGCTGTGGCTGCTGACCGGCCCCAACATGGCCGGCAAATCGACCTTCCTGCGCCAGAACGCCCTGATCGCGGTGATGGCCCAGGCCGGCGCCTTCGTGCCGGCCAAGGCCGCGACCATCGGCATCGTCGACCGCCTGTTCAGCCGCGTCGGTGCCGCCGACGATCTGGCGCGCGGTCGCTCGACCTTCATGGTGGAGATGGTCGAGACGGCGGCGATCCTGAATCAGGCGACGGCCCGAAGCCTCGTCATCCTCGACGAGATCGGCCGCGGCACCGCGACCTTCGACGGCCTGTCGATCGCCTGGGCGACGCTCGAGCATCTGCACGACGTCAACAGATGCCGTGCGCTGTTCGCCACGCACTATCACGAGCTGGGCGCGCTCAGGGAACGCCTCGACGCGCTGGCGCCCTACACGATGCGCGTGAAGGAATGGCAGAACGAGGTCGTGTTCCTGCACGAGGTCGCGCCGGGCGCCGCCGATCGCTCCTACGGCATCCACGTGGCCCAACTCGCCGGCCTTCCGGCCGCCGTCGTCTCGCGCGCCGAGGAAGTCCTGGCGGTGCTGGAGAAGGGCGACCAGTCCAGCGCGGTCACACGTCTGGCCGACGACCTGCCCCTCTTCGCCGCCGCCCCCGCGCGTCCCGCGAGCGGCATGGCGAAGACGAAGGAGTCGGAAGTCGAGAAGGCCCTGGCCGAGATCAACCCCGACGAACTCTCGCCGCGAGAGGCGCTCGACGCCCTCTACGCGCTACGCCAGCGGTTATCGGCGTCGTAGTTGCATCAACACTTCCCTTGTCATCCCGAGCGCAGCCAGGGACCTTTAGCGGTCTCTGATCAAAGGTCCCTCGCTGCGCTCGGGATGACAATGGTGAGTGGTCGAAGAG
>CAIYWM010000396.1 GCA_903929895.1 uncultured Alphaproteobacteria bacterium | reverse complement strand
GTCTATGTGAACGTCTTCTTCGGTTTTCCCTTCGCCGACGTGCCCGATGTCGGCCTGACGTTCCAGGTCATGAGCAACGGCAATCCGGTGCTGACCCAGAAGATCGCCGACGACATGTCGTCCTGGGCCTGGCGCCGCCGCAAGGACCTGCTCGACACTGCCAAGGTCCATCCGATCCCCGAGGGCGTCCGGCTCGCCAAGGAAGCCATGGCACGCGGCGAAACTCCGGTCGTGCTGGCCGACCATAGCGACCGGTCGGGCTACGCGACCTGGATACTGAAGGAAGTGATCGCGCAGGATCTGTCGGACGTGCTGATCGCCACCATCGCCGATGCCGAGGCCATCGATGAGTTGAAGGCCGCGGGCGTGAAAGTGGGCGACCCCTTCGACCGCGAGATCGGCGGCCTCGCCGACGACTCCGCCGGGTTACCGGTGCGCGTCACCGGCACGGTGATCGGGGCGCACGAAGCCCACGGCACATTGTGGGTCAGTGTCGGCTTCGGCCTCGGCAACGTCGTGCTGATCAGCCGCTATCTCACGCAGATCGTCGAGCCGTCGGAACTCGCGGGGCCTGCCTTCGACCTCGCTCAGTTCAAGGCGATCGCCATCAAGTCGCGTGTGCACTTCCGGCGCGGTTTCGACGATAGCGGGTTCGCCAGGACCATCCTGCTCGTCGAGCCGGTCGAGCCCTTCCTCGGCACCGTGCGGCTCGACGGATTGCCCTATCGCAACGTCGATCTGAAGAACTTCTATCCCTACGGCGACGTAGAATTCCCACAAGCGAGACGTCCATGACCAGCCCGCTCTTCCGACCCTTCGTGTCCAAGTCGTTGTCGCTGCCCAACCGGGTGGTGATGGCGCCGATGACGCGCTCCAAGAGCCCCGACAGCATCCCCGGCGCCGACGTTGCGGCCTACTATCGCCGCCGGGCCGAAGGCGGCGTCGGTCTCATCATTACCGAAGGCACCACCGTCGACCGGCTGGCCGCCTCCAACGACACCAACGTGCCGGACTTTCATTCCCCGGCGAGCCTCGCGGGCTGGCGGCGCGTGGTGGAGGAAGTGCACGCTGCCGGCGGCAAGATCGCCCCGCAGCTCTGGCATCAGGGCATGATGCGCAAGACGGGCACCGGCCATCATCCCGAGGCGCCGTCGGACGGCCCGTCCGGCCTGTCCGCGTCCGGCAAGCAGGTCGGTCCGGCGATGAGCGAGGCCGACATCGCCGACACGATCGATGCCTTCGCCCGTGCCGCCGGTGTCGCCCGGGAGATCGGCTTCGACGCCGTCGAGATCCACGGCGCGCACGGCTACCTGATCGATCAGTTCTTCTGGGAGGGCGCGAACAAGCGCACCGATGCGTGGGGCGGCGACTTCGTCCAGCGCACGCACTTCGCAGCCGAGATCGTGAAGGCGATCCGGGCGCGCGTCGGCGCGGAGTATCCGATCATCTTCCGCTTCTCGCAGTGGAAGCAGCAGGACTTCACGGCGCGACTGGCGCT
The DNA here is from genome assembly GCA_903929895.1 of uncultured Alphaproteobacteria bacterium. Lineage (GTDB taxonomy): Bacteria > Pseudomonadota > Alphaproteobacteria > Reyranellales > Reyranellaceae > Reyranella. The sequence goes on along the minus strand of CAIYWM010000396.1, from coordinate 5,077 downwards.
CACTGCCGACGAGCTGGCGCGGTTCCTCGAGCCGCTGACGGCGGCGGGCACCGACATCTTCCATTGCTCGACGCGCCGCTTCTGGGAGCCCGAGTTCGAGGGCTCGACGCTGAATCTCGCTGGCTGGACCAAGAAGCTCACCGGCAAGCCCACGATCACCGTGGGTTCGGTCGGCCTCAAGGGCGCGGATTTCGTGCAGACGTTCCGGACGCGCGAGGATTCTGAAATCGGCGACCTCGGCGAACTGGAAGCCCGGCTGGAGCGCGAGGAGTTCGATCTCGTGGCGGTCGGCCGCGCCTTGCTGGCCGATCCGCACTGGGCTGCCAAGGTGCGCGAGGGCCGCTTCGCCGACCTGGCGCCATTCTCGGCTTCATCGCTGGCGACACTTGCGTAAAATGCCGCTCCCAAAAGGGAGTCGTTGCATGCGCCAGTTCATCAAGCCTTTCGTCGCGGTCGCGGTGCTCGCCAGCCTGGCGCTGCCCTTCGCCCCGGCGGAGGCGCAATGGGTGTTCGTTGCCCGCAAGGCGCTGGGCCGTATCCACCAGATGACCGAAGGGAGCCAGCCGGACGGCCGCGCCGGCTACGATTTCGCGACGGTCCTGCTCGATGCCCATGCCGACAAGATCTTCTCGACCGCGCTCGACCTCGCGCGGAAGAATCCCTCGGTCCGCATCCTGATGCAGGATCCCGGCGCACGCCGCATCCAGATCGCCGAGGGCGACCGCACCGCCACGCTGAACGTGGTGCCCTTCAACGACGACGTCTCGCAGCTCATGATCGCGGGCCATGCCGGCGCGGGCGAGAGCTCGACCGCGTCGCTGGTCGTCCAGGCGGTGCTGCGGGTCTGCAAGGAAATGGGCAAGCACTGCGAAGTGAGCAACTGATGGGCTGAGCGGAGCTCAGCCCATTTAGCGACAGGCTGCGGCTTGGTTACAAGCCGCTAAGTTTGCAATGTCCGAGAGCGCCGAAGAACGAACGGTCGTCCCTGACCTGGCGAGGGAAGTGATTCTAGCTTTCCCAGTCCAGGCCGATGTCGAGGACGCTGGCGCTGTGGGTCAGCCAGCCGGCTGAGATCAGGTCGACGCCGCTGGCCGCAATGGCCGGCGCCGTCTGTGGCGTGATGCTGCCGGAGGCTTCGGCGAGGGCGCGTCGGTCGATCATGCGGACCGCGGTGGTGAGCTGGTCGGGCGTCATGTTGTCGAGCAGGACGGCATCCACGCCGGTCGCCAGCGCTTCCTCCAGCTGATCCAGCGTATCGACCTCGACTTCGATCTTCACGAGATGACCGACGCCGCGGCGGGCGGCGAGGATCGCCGGGCGGATGCCGCCGGCCACGGCGACATGGTTGTCCTTGATGAGGACGCCGTCGTCGAGGCCGAAGCGGTGGTTCATGCCGCCGCCCACGCGAACGGCGTATTTCTGCAGGGCCCGCAGCCCGGGCATCGTCTTGCGGGTGCAGCAGATGCGCGCCTTGTGGCCGCGCACGGCCTCGACCAGCGTGGCGGCTCCAGTGGCCACGCCGCTGAGATGCCCGAGGAAGTTCAGTGCGACCCGCTCGGCGGTCAGCATGCCGCGCGCCGGGCCGGCGATGGTGGCAATGCGGTCGCCGGGCGCGAGCGGCGTGCCGTCCGGCCGTTCGATCGTTATCTCGATCGACGGGTCGACCAGCCGGAACGCCATTGATGCCGCGCCAAGCCCGGCCACGACGCCGCGCTGGCGTGCGACGAGGGCGGTTCTCGCGCGCGCCGTCGCCGGCACGATGGCATCCGTGGTGAGGTCGCCGGCGCGGCCGAGATCCTCCAGGAGGGCTGCGCGCACCAGCGGTTCGACGAGGAGGTCGGGCAGAGGGGGGATGGTCATCATGGGCCTCAGATTTCCAGCATGCGTTCGACGGCCCGCCGGGCCGGCGCGGCGACGGTGGGATCGATCGTCACTTCGTGGTGCATCGTCTCCAGCGTCCGGCGGATCTTCGGCAAGGTGATCTGCTTCATGTGCGGACAGAGGTTGCACGGCCGGATGAACTCGACCTCGGGATGCTGGACGGCGACGTTGTCGCTCATCGAGCATTCGGTCACGAGGACGACCCGCGCCGGTCGCTTCGCATCGACATAGTCGATCATCGCCGCCGTCGAGCCGGTGAAGTCCGATTCGCCCACCACCTCGGGCGGGCATTCCGGATGCGCGAGTACGACGATGCCCGGATGGCCTGCGCGCAGTTGCCGGATGTCGTTTGCGGTGAACCGTTCGTGCACCTCGCAATGGCCGGCCCAGGTGACGATCTCGACGCCGGTTTCGGCGGCGATGTTCTGCGCCAGATATTCGTCGGGCAGCATGATGACCTTCGGGACGCCCAGGCTCTCGACGATCTTGCGGGCATTGCCGGAGGTGCAGCAGATGTCGCTCTCCGCCTTCACGGCGGCCGAGGTGTTCACATAGGTGACGACGGGCACGCCGGGATAGCGCTGGCGCAGCAGCCGGACGTCGGCGGCGGTGATCGAGGCGGCGAGCGAGCAGCCGGCATCGAGGTCGGGGATCAGCACGCGCTTGGCCGGGTTCAGAAGCTTGGCCGTCTCGGCCATGAAGTGGACGCCGGCCAGGACGATCACCCCGGCGTCAACCTTCATGGCCTCGCGGGCCAGCGCCAGGCTGTCGCCGACGATGTCGGCCACGCAATGGAAGATTTCAGGCGTCTGGTAGTTGTGCGCCAGGATCACGGCGTCCCGCTCGCGCTTCAGCGCCAGGATGGCGTCGATGTCCTCGGCGAAGGCCGGCCACTCGATCGACGGGATCACGCTCTTCACGCGGTCATAGAGCGGGGCCGTGCGGGCCATCAGGTCGGGCGAAGCAGAAAGCGACATCTGACACCTCATATATGCTCGTATGGAGTATTAATTAATTATACTAAGAATGAGCATTAAAAGCGTCAAGACTTCAGATGGGGCGGGAGAGGGGGAGCTTGCTGCCGAGCACGGCGCGTTCGAGGACGACCTCGCGGCGGAAGCGGAACAGCTTCGCCGGCCGACCGCGTGCCTCCGCGCTGGACGCGCCCGTCGGCTCGACCAGCCCCTGCGCGTCGATCAGCCGGCGGAAGTTCTGCTTGTGCATGGGCCGGCCCGCCAGCGCCTCGACGGTGCGCTGGAGCTGTAGCAGCGTGAATTCGGGCGGCATCAGTTCGAAGAAGACAGGGCGATATTTGATCTTGGCCCGCAGCCGCGCGATGCCGGTCGCGAGGATCCGGCGATGGTCGTGGCGCATCGGCATCCCCGGCACGGGATCGGCCACCGGCTGTTTCGCCTCGGGCACCAGGCCTGCCTCGTAGAGCAGCTCGTAGCGCTGCAGGACCAGATCCTCGTTCCAGGTCTCGGCACCATCGCCGAAGCTCACCTCGACCCGCTCCTGCCGCTCCCGCCGGCTCGCCGCGGCGCCGCCGGCCTCCGCCCACGTCGCGAGTTTCGGCAGGATGGTTTCGGCGATCAGCGGCGAGGGGCCGGTGCGCCAGTCCTCCCAGGGGAAATAGCGGTACCAGCTCCGCCATTCCGGGTCGCGCGCGCCGGCCGACAGGCGTTCGCGGGTGAGGCCGAGATAGCTGATCGACACGACGCGCTGGCGCCCGTCGGAGCCTGGACGGTTGCGGTCGGCGAAGGTGTAGAGTTGCTCGACATAGCCCAGCGGATGGTTTGTCTGCCGCTCGACCCAGGCCCGCAGGCCGCTCTGAAGGGTCGGATGCTCGGTGGCGAAGGGTCCCGACGGCAGGAGGGTGCCGTCCTCGAGGGTCAGAACCAGCGGCTGGTTCGCCGTCAGGGCGACCAGCACCGCATTGAGTTCGATGGCAACGGCGTCGGAGGGCGCGGGAGGCGGCGTCATGTCGGCCGCATTATGCACGAAGGCAGCGCGAGCGGGCGTCCCTTCAGCCCTTGGCCTTGCCCATCGCCGCCTTCATCAGGGCGATCGATTCGGGCATGTCCCAGTCGGCGTCGCCCTCGATGCGGCCGAGCTCCCGGCCCTGGGCGTCGACCAGGATCGAGGTCGGCAACAGGGTGACGTCGAGACCCTGCATGGTCTTGCGGCCCTTGTCGAAATAGATGCCGAGATTGGCGAGCTTCTGGTCCTTGTAGAAGGGCGCGACCTTGGGCTTGGTCGGGCCGTCGATCGACAGCGGCACGATCAGGAACTTGTCCTTCGGGAACGCGGCCTGCAGCCGGTCGAGGCTCGGCATCTCCTTTACGCAGGGCGCACACCACGTCGCCCAGAAGTTCAGCAGAACGACCTTGCCCTTCAAGTCACTGAGCTTCATCGGCTTGTCGTCGGCATTCTGGATCTCGAGGTCCGGCAGGGCCTTCGGCGACTTCGCCAGCTTGAAGCGCTCCATGGCGCCCTTGGCCATGTCCGGCTTGACGCCCGCCAGGCTCGGTGTGGCTGTGGCGGGGAGCGCGACGGCCGCCAGGGCGCCGCAAAGAATGTAGCGCCGGCCAAGGAGGAAATTGGGGACAGGATGTGCCATAAGCCGCGTTCCTAAAAGCATATGTGGCTGAATTCATGGCACGGAAGAACACGACTGCGCGAGCAGCCAATCGTCGCTCCAACACGATGTGGGGAGGCCGCTACAAGCTCGGGCCCGCAGAAATCATGGAGAAGATCAACGCCTCCATCGGTTTCGACCGGCGGCTCTATGCGCAGGACATCGCAGGCTCCGTGGCGCACTGTGACATGCTGGTGGCCCAGGGGATCCTGACCGCCAAGGACGGCCGCGACATCAAGCGCGGCCTGGCGCAGGTCAAGGCCGAGATCGAGAGCGGCAAGTTCAAGTTCTCGACCAAGCTCGAGGACATCCATTTCAACGTCGAGCAGCGGCTGACCGACATCATCGGGCCGGCCGGCGGGCGGTTGCACACCGCGCGCTCGCGCAACGACCAGATCGCGCTCGACGTGCGCCTCTGGGTGCGCGACACGATCGACAAGGTTGAGGAGATGCTGCGCGACCTGCAGTCGGCGCTGATCGACCGTGCCGACGAATATTCGGCCACCATCATGCCGGGCTTCACCCATCTGCAGACGGCCCAGCCCATCACCGTCGGCC
>CAIYWM010000395.1 GCA_903929895.1 uncultured Alphaproteobacteria bacterium | reverse complement strand
CGGCCGTCTGGCCGCGACCCGGCCTGACCTCGTGGCGCTCGACTGCATGAGCTACGGGCCTGCCACCAAGGCGGCGGTTAAGGCCGTGGTGAAGGTGCCGACATTGCTCGCCATCACGGCCACCGGCCGCGTGCTCCGCGAACTGCTCGACTGAAGTCCTACTCGTTGCCGACGGTGAAGGGGATCTCGCCGTCGAATTTCGGAGTGCCGCCGACCAGCCAGTACAGCGTGTAGCTGCCCGGCGTCAGCGTGGGCGCCCGCGAAAACAGCACGTCCGGCGCCGATTCGAGTCGAGGGTGCAGGACCTCGATGATCCTGCCGTCCCGCTTGATGGCGAGGCGGGAATCCTCGTGGTCGACGGGGCGGTTGAAGTGCACATAGAACCCGCTGCTGCGCGGGCCGATCACCGCGTTCGCCGTGGGCGCGGAGTCGAGCACGCGCACGTCCTGGGCGTTCGCCGCGCCGGTTCGCAGAAAGCCGGCTGCGGCGAGTGCGAGAAGAGATTGTCGTCGCGTCACCATGATTGCGAACCTCATCGCATGCCGGCGCTTCCCTGCCCAGTGCGCATGTGCTGCACCCTAGTTGCGCTCCATCACGCGCTCCAGCCGTCGCGTCAGGAACCAGGTGAGCGCGAGGAAAGCCACGAGCATGGCGATCCCGAAGACCGAAAGCGCATCGGTCATGGTCTTTTCCGAGACGAAGCCGAAACCGTAACCGATCGAGACGGCGATGCCGGCCCACAGGCCGGCCGCGATGAAGTTCAGCACGAGGAAGCGCGGCCAGCTCAAGGCCGAGGCGCCGTAGGCGAAGCCCGCGACGTTGCGGATGATGCGCGGATAGCGATGGATCAGGATCATCCAGACATGGTGGCGGGCCGCCAGCCGTGCGGCCGTCTCGACGGCGCGCTGCAGGCGCGGGATACCGCGCAGCCAGCGCGTGCCGAAGCGCCGGCCGACCCAGAAGCGCAGGACGTCGCCCGCGAACGTGCCGGCCCAGCAGGCCGCCAGTGCCTGCTCGTAGCCCAGCGCGCCGGCCTGCGCGGCGTAGCCGGCGAACAGGGCCAGCAGGAGGCTGTTGGCCATCGAGTAAACGGCGAGGAAACTGTAGGCGGCGTCGCCGTGCTGGCGAATGAAACCCAGGAAGGAGGCAAGGTCGCCGTCGAGCATGCGCCTTGCCTACAACGAAAAAGGCGGCCCCGCGAGGGGCCGCCCTTTCCTTGCTACCGTCGAGATGACGGGTTTAGACCGGGCGGCCGGGCCAGCGATAGCCGGGGGCCGGCAGCGGGATCTTCGCCGAGATCAGCGCGTCCTCGAGGGTCGGGATGCCAGCGGCATAGTCGCCCGCTTCGCACTTCGCCATGGCGGCGGCCTCAGGCGTACCGATCACCGAGGTGCGATACTGGCGCCACTTGTCGCTCAGTGCCTTGCAGTACGAGCGCGGGTCGGAGAACACCGTGCTCACCGTGGCCTGGCCACCGACCGAGATCTCGACGCGGCGGTTCTGAGGCTCGCGGACATTGTCGCCGGTCTGCACGAGCAGGCCTTCTTCGCCACGGCCGTTGACCGAGATGGCGGTCGCCGGCACGCCCTCACGGACCAGCTGCTCCTTGACCGAGTTCGCGCGGCGCAGCGACAGCGCCATGTTGTACTGCGGCGAGCCCGACGTGTCGGTGTGGCCGGTGGCGACGATGTTGGCGCTGCCACGGGTCTTGTAGGCTTGGGCTGCCTGGCGGACCGTATCGACAGCCTGCGCCGTCAGGTTGGAGCGGTCCCAATCGAAGAAGACCATGAAGGTCTGCGCCTGGACCGGCGGCGGCGGCGGGGGAGGCGGCGGCGGAGGCGGCTCCGACGCGCAAGCGCCCAACAGGAATGTCGCCGCGGCGACGACCAGGAGTTTCTTCAGCATGGAATGGTTTCCCTCGATTTTTCGGATCTGAGCCCACGGTGGGTTCGTCCGTAGACCCTAACGGCGCAGCCGGGCTGAAGTTCCGTCGGCATGCATAAAGAATCTTTCTGGCGTCCGGATGGCCGGATCTGGCCGGAGAGGATCAGTAGTCCCACTCCGCCTTTACACCCACGCGGCCGGTGGAGTTGGCGCCGATGTCGCCCTCGACCTTGATGTTGTCGAAGACGTCGAGCTGGACCACGCCGCGGCTCGAATTCCCGGCCGCCCCCTGCCGCGCCCCGACATAGACGCCCGGCGCCACGTACCGTCCGGCCTCGAGGGAAACGCCGTTGGCGCTCGAACCGCTAGGCTCGCTGCCTCTGGAGCCCGAGGAGCCGATGCTGAGCTGGTCGAGGCCCAGCCCCTTGCGCACGCGGCTTAGCACGCCTTCGCCCGGGGACTGGCCGGCCAGCTCGGCCATGGCCTGCGCGACCTGCACCAGTTCCGAGGCGCCGAGCTGGGAGGCGGGCTTGCCGAAGATCAGCAGGGCCATCGCCTCGTCCGGCGGCATGGACGGCGTCGAGGTGATCTCGATCCTGGGCTCGCGGGAGGTCCCGGTGATGGCGACGCCGATCGTCGAGGACTGGGCCGAGGTGGTTGCCAGGAAGTCGAGCCGGGGGTCGATCGTGTCGAGATTGTCGAGCGTCACGATCCCCTTCGAGAAAGTGAGCCGCCGGCTGCCAAGGCTGAAAGTGCCACGCCGCATGG
>CAIYWM010000394.1 GCA_903929895.1 uncultured Alphaproteobacteria bacterium | reverse complement strand
GGCGCGCGCTTCGGCGAGCCCAACCACTATCCCTTCGTGAAGGGCATGGACGACTTCCCGTTCCTGTTCGACATCGTCAAGGAGCCGTCCGAGAAGCGCAATTTCGGCGGCGGCTGGCATTCCGACACGACCTACATGAAGACCCCGCCGCTCGCGACGCTGCTCTATGCGCTGGAGACGCCGGAGCGGGGCGGCGACACGCTCTACTGCGACATGGTCGCGGCTTACGAGAGTCTCTCGGACCGCATGAAGGAGATGCTGGGGACGCTCAAGGGCGTGAACAGCGCCGGGCTCAAACATCTCGGCGGCCGCAAGGCGCATCACTCGGTGGTCGGCGGCATGAAGATCACCGGCACCGAGGACGCCGATTCCTTCGAGGCGGTGCATCCCATCGTGCGCACGGTCGAGGAAACCGGCCAGAAGGCGCTCTATTGCAGCATCGGCCACACCGTCGCCTTCGAAGGCATGACGCCGGAGGAGAGCAAGCCGATGATCGACTGGCTGCAGGCGCACGCGACCCGGCCGGAATTCACCTGTCGCGTCCACTGGAAGCCCGGCACGCTCACGATCTGGGACAACCGCCGCACGATGCACAACGCCATCAACGACTATCACGGCATGCGCCGCCACATGCGGCGCCTGACCTCGGGCCCGACCAACCCGGTCTGATGCGGCAAACAGACCTCTGCCGTCAGTGCATTTCGGTGATCGGCTGGCCGCGCTTTCGTTGTGTCGCGCCCTTGTCTATCTGAGACGTCCAACCGACCATCCGCGGGATATGCAATGACCGAGGCAACCGGGCCGCTCGCCGGCCTACGCATTCTGGACCTGACGACCGTGCTCTTCGGCCCCTTTGGGGCCCAGACGCTGGGCGACTGGGGCGCCGAGCTCATCAAGGTCGAGGGGCTCACCGGCGATCAGTGGCGCTATACTGGACAGTTCCGCAACAGGGGCATGAGCGGGCAGTTCATGGCCGCCAACCGCAACAAGCGCAGCGTGGCGGTCGACCTCAAGACCGAAGGCGGCGCCGAGGTGCTTCGGCGTCTGATCGCGCGGGCCGATGCGCTGGTGACGAACATTCGTCCCGCCGCGCTCGAGAGGCTCGGCTTCGGCTACGAGGCCTGCAAGGCTCTCAATCCCAGGATCATCTATGCGGCGGCGACTGGCTTCGGCCAGGACGGGCCTTGGGCCAAGCGGCCGGCGTTCGACGAGATCGTCCAGGCGGCTTCCGGGCTTGCCTCTTCAATCGGCACTGACGACGAGCCGGCCTTCGTGCCGAGCCTCGTCGGCGACAAGCTCTGCGGACTGGCGCTCGCCGGCGCCGTGGCTGCCGCGCTGGTCTATCGGGAGCGCACCGGCAAGGGCCAGCTCGTCGAAGTGCCGATGCTGGAGACGGTGGCGGCGTTCAACAGCATCGAGATGCTGGGGGGGCACGCTTTTGTCCCGCCGATCGGGCCCGTGGGGTACAAGCGGGTCAAGGAACGCAAGCCGGTCAAGACCAGGGACGGCTGGCTCACCATGCTTCCCTATTCCGGCGAGAACTGGTGCACCTTCTTCGAAACGGTCGGCCGTCCCGAATGTGTCGAGGAATTCTCCGTCCGCGACCCGATCAAGCGGGCGGCCAACATCGACGCGATCTACGCGCGCATGAAGGAGATCGCGCTCGAGCGCACCACCGCGGAATGGGAAGCGCTGCTTCTCAAGATCGACGTTCCCCATGCCTCGTTCGCAAAGATGACGGAAGTCGGCGAGCAGCCCCATCTGAAGGCCGTCGGCCTGTTCCAGAAGCTTGAGCATCCGACGGAAGGGACGATCCAGCAGGCGCGCCCGCCGGCGCGCTTCTCGGAAAGTCCGGCCGCCATCCACCGCCTGCCGCCCCGGCTGGGAGAGCATACGCGCGAGATCCTCGCGGAAGTGGGCTACAGCGACTCCGACATCGACGCGCTGCTCGGCGCCAAGGCCATCGGCGAGTCCGAGCCCGCGTAGGGGGAGTCATTCTTGGGGAAGCTCGTCGGAATGCTCATGGTCCTCTTGATCGGACTCGTGGGAACGGGCCTGTACGTGGCGCCGGGCTGGATGGCGGCCCAGATCGTCGCCGTGTTCGGCGTTCCGTCGCCCGATGACCGAAGTCTGATGCCTCGCTTGAAGACGGTCGTGATGGAGGCCCTGGTCAAGGACCGAGCTTCCTGCACCGGCATCCACAGGATCGAATCTCCGCGACGGGTCGAATACGACGCCGTGCTGACGGCCGTGTGCCTGAACGGCGCGAGCTATGGCGTCCGCTTCAAGCCCACGGGCGAAGTCATGCTTTCGCCGATCAGGTAACCTCGTCGAGGTGAGCGGTCAGCGACGGGCCGGGCAGAGCGACAGATAGAGGAAGAACGCCATGACCGGCAGCGTCAGCCAGTTGAGGGCGGCGCCCGGGGCCGTGCCCATTGTCGTCACCGGCTTGAGGTGTCCCGCCAGGCCGCGCAACACGGGCTCGAGCGTGAAGACCAGCAGCACGAGCGGCACCGTTCCGCGCCAGCGCAGCAGCAGCACCCAGAGCAGCAGGGCGAGGAGGAGCTGGATCGCACCCCACTGTCCGAAGACCGCCACGATGTTCGAGCCGCCATCCAGGCCCGCGACGTCGATCGTGGCGATCGACTGCGCGCCCCCGTCGGGCGCCAGCAGATGGATGCAGGAGCGCACGGTGATGATGCCGAGCCAGACGATCGCCACCCAGAAGGAAAGCAGCGGTCCGTCGTAGAGCGCGGGATTGGCGGGCAGTAGCCTCGCTGGGGAGGGCTGCCATGAGGAGGGCATTCGCGCCGTCAGCCCTCCATGATCCACTCTGCGCCCGAGGCGAGCGCGACCTGCTTGACCTGGGCGAGCAGGTTGGGACCGACGGGGATGCCGGTCGTCATCCGCGCGGCGGCGATGCGGCGCTCGGGATCGCCCGCCACCTGCACCGGCTTCGCCGGATCGGCGGGCCGCGTGGCGCGCAGCGTGTCGCAGAAGGCGGCGACGTCGGCCTGGAAATCGGCGGTGTCGCGGAACATGCCGGGATCCATCGCCAGGAAGAAATGACCGATGTCGATCGGGCCGGGCCGCGTGTTGCGCGTCGGGTCCGTCACCATCAGCCCGCCCGACAGCGCCGAACTCAGGATGTTGACCATGGCGCCGAGTCCGTAGCCCTTGTGGCTGCTGCCTTCGGGCGTGCCGCCGAGCGGCGTCATGTAGCCGCCCTTGCTGACCTCGTGCGGATCGGTGCTGGGCAGCCCGTCCTTGGTCACCAGCCAGCCGGTTGGCGTCTGCAGCTTCTCGTTCGCCTTGTTGCGGATCTTGCCTGCGGCGACCGTGGTGGTCGCCATGTCGAGCAGGAACGGCTGGCCCGGTTTGCCGGGGGCGGCGAAGGCGATCGGGTCGGTGCCGAGGCGGGCCTGCGCGCCGTTGGTCGGCGCCATGTTGATGCCGCTGGCCGAGGTCGTTGCCATGCCGATGAAGCCGGCGTCGACGGCCTGCAGTACGTAGAAGCCGCAGGCGCCGAAGTGACCGGAGTTGCGCACCGCCGCCACGCCGATTCCGGTCTTCTTCGCCTTGTCGATGGCGATCTCCATGGCGCGGCGGCCCGCGGGATGGCCGAGGCCGCCGCCGCCGTCGACCAGCACCGAGACGGGCGTCTCCTTCACGACCTTCGGCTCGGCGCGGATGTTAAGCTTGTCGGCACGCCGGCGCTCGTCATAGGGCGGCACCATCGAGATGCCGTGCGTGTCGATGCCATGCAGGTCGGCCCAGCTCATGATCTCGGCGGTGCCGGCCGCCGTCTCCTTCGGCATGCCCCAGGCCTCGAGAATCAGTTCGAGCTGCTTGCGATGGGTTTCGTACGACGCCGGCATTCTTCTTCTCCGTTTTTTCCGGCGTCATTATTGCCGGGCGGAGAGGTCGGCGTCACTCCGCCGTACCGGTTGGCGATACGGCGAGGCGGGGCGTCGTTACTGCGGCGCGAGCCGGACAGCCTTCAGGTAGCGGGTGTTGTAGTAGTCGGCGTCGAGCGACGTCACCATGACCGGCGAGCCGCGATGCGTGGCGTGCACGAACTGGCCGTTGCCGCTGTAGATGCCGACATGGGTGATGGCGCCGCGATAGCCGAACATCACCAGGTCGCCCTTCTGCAGGTCGCTGCGGGCAACCGGCGTGGCCTCGCGCACCATGTCATGGGGCATGCGCGGGATGCGCTGTCCGAACACCGCACCGTAGAGATAGTAGACGAAGCCGCTGCAGTCGAAGCCCGTGCTCGGCGATATGCCGCCGTAGCGATAGGGCGTGCCGAGGTAATTCATGGCCCGCGACACGAGGCGGTCGCCCCATTCGCCGGTGCCCTTTGCCGCTGCGGCGCCTGCCGGGCCGGTGGAGAAGGCGGCCGGGGTCACCGCCGTGTTGGCGCCGGAAGCAGGAGCGGGTGTCGCGGCGTTGAAGCCGGAGAACGCAGCGCCGTTGTCCTGCTGCCATCTGGCATTGAGCTCGTCGGCCATCCGATCCGTCGGATCGGCCGGGGCGGCCTTGGCCACCGGTTTGATCTTCGCCTTGGGAGGCGCCTTGCTGGCCTGCGCCGAGGCGGGCGACAGGGTGCCTGCCGCTCCAAAGAGAGCCACGGCCGCCAGGACCGTGATCGAATAAGTCGTCGCCTTGAGGATCGTCTGTACGTTTGAGGTGGTGCCGCGCCCGTTTCTCAAAGTCATTAAATCATTCCCCTTGGAACCAATGCCAGGTGGCCGACGGCCAAAGGCATAGTGGCGGAGCCTGCCTTATCCGTCCAACAAATGTTGCATATTTGCCACAATCGTCACAGGTGCGGTAAGCATTTGAATAATAATGTCATTTTCACTTCATATGCGAACGATTCGCGGGAGTGTGGATTTCCCGGGGCGGCTTTCCAGCGCGAGCACGGCGCGCAGGGGTGGCCTCTTGATCGACGTCGCTTCGGGCCAGATTTTGCGCACGGCTGATGAGATCGGCTTCGACGGCCATCAAATCCGCGGCGCCGTGCCGATGCATCGCAATCGCATCGCTCTGACGTCCCACGACGGTCCATTCCGCGTTGGCGGCGGGGGCCCAAAGGCAAGACAGCCGACGATGGTCGATCGCGAGAGTACGACAACCCGGCTGTGACCTTGCCGCACGGCCATCCAGACACTCATTCATCGCTTGGTCATGAAGACTGCGACGCCGTGGCGGGTGCGTCGACAGGGTTGCAGCAACCAGGCCTCTGGAAGTGATATGTTCACACGGTGTCTGGCGGTCTCTCCAGGCGCGTGAGTAGGGGGAGAGGGCTGATCGATGGTGAATGATCTCGTCGTGGACTTGTCGCGCGCGCAGTTCGCCGCCACGGCCCTCTACCATTTCCTGTTCGTGCCGCTGACGCTCGGCCTCACCGTGCTGCTGGCGGTAATGGAGACGATCTACGTCACCACGGGCCGCGAGATCTACAAGCAGATGGCCCAGTTCTGGACCCGCCTGCTGCTGATCAACTTCGCCCTGGGTGTCGCCACCGGCCTCACCATGGAGTTCCAGTTCGGCACCAACTGGTCCTTCTATTCGAGCTTCGTCGGCGACACGTTCGGCGCGCCCCTCGCGATCGAGGGCCTGATGGCCTTCTTCCTGGAATCGACGTTCATCGGGTTGATGGTGTTCGGCTGGGACAAGATGTCCAAGGCCCAGCATCTCATCGTGACATATGCCGTCGCGCTGGGATCGAACTTCTCGGCGCTGTGGATCCTGGTTGCGAACAGCTTCATGCAGCATCCGCAGGGCGCCGAGTTCAACACCATCACCATGCGCATGGAACTGCAGAACTTCGGGGCGCTGTTCTTCAACTCCGATGCCCAGTCCAAGTTCGTCCACACCGTGCTCGCGGGCTACGTGACGGCGGCCATCTTCGTCTGCGGCATCAGCGCCTGGTACATGCTGAAAAACCGCCATCTCGATCTCGCCCGCCGCTCGTTCCGCGTCGCGGCGGTGTTCGGCATGCTGGGCGGCGCCGGTGTGATCACGCTGGGCGATGCGCTGGGCTATGTCGGCGCCAAGGTCCAGCCGACCAAGCTCGCGGCCATGGAGGCCCTGTGGACCGCCGAGAAGGCGCCGATGGCCTTCAATGCCATCGCCTTTCCGAACCAGGCCGAGCAGAAGAATTACTTCACGGTCCAGATTCCCGCGATGCTGTCGATCCTGGTCACGCATTCTCTCGACGGTGTGGTGCCTGCGATCGACCAACTCCAGGTCCAGGCGCAGGAGCGCATCCGCAACGGCATCCCGGCCGTTCAGGCGATGGAGAAACTGAGCGCCAATCCCCGCGACGAAGCCGCGCTCGCCCAGTTCAAGGCTCATGGCGCGGACGTGGGCTACGGCTTTCTCGTGCTGCGCTACGCTCCCCAGGGCGATCTCTCGAAGATCACCGACGCCGATATCGCCCGCGCCGCGCGCGACACCATCCCCGACGTCTCGATCGTCTTCTGGTCGTTCCGCATCATGGTGGCCTTCGGTCTCCTGATGCTGGCCTACCTCGTGCTGGCGACGCTCATGACGCTCGCCAACCAGGTCGAGCGGCAACGATGGTTCCAGTGGGCCGCCCTGTTGATGGTGCCGGTGCCGTTCCTCGCCTGCGAGTTCGGCTGGCTGGTCGCCGAGGTCGGGCGACAGCCCTGGACCGTGAACGAGATGCTGCCGACCTGGCTTTCGGCGTCGACCCATAGCGTCGCCTACATGGTGTTCTCGCTGTCGGGCTTCATCCTGCTCTACACCGCCTTCGCGATCGTCGAGATCTACCTGATGCTCCTGTTCATCCGGAAGGGACCGGATGAACACGGCGCCGGTCACGCCGCGGCCGTCGGCCTTCCGTCGGCCGGCCGCAAACTCGCGGCGCAGTGAGGGAGACACGTCATGGAAACCTACATGATTCTCCTGGTCGTCTGGTGGGTCCTGCTCGGCGTGCTGCTGACGGGCATCGGCGCGATGGTCGGCATGGACATGGGCGTCGGCACCCTGCTGCGCTATGTCGGGCGCACCGACTCGGAACGGCGCGTCGCGCTGAACGTCATCGGTCCGCACTGGGACGGCAACCAGGTGTGGTTCATCCTGGGCGGTGGCGCGATCTTCGCCGCCTGGCCGCTGGTCTACGCGACGGCCTTCTCCGGCTTCTACATCGTCATGCTGGTGCTGCTGTGGAGCATGATCCTGCGGCCCCTGGGCTTCGAGTACCGCAGCAAGCTGGCCTCGCCGGCGTGGCGCGGCGTCTGGGATGGTGCGCTGTTCGTGAGCGGCCTGGTCCCGATGGTGGTGTTCGGCGCGGCGATCGGCAATGTGCTGCAGGGCGTGCCGTTCCATTTCGACTGGCGCCTGACGTCCTACTACACCGGCAGCTTCCTGTGGCTGTTCAACCCCTTCGCCATCCTGTGCGGGCTGATGTCGGTCGCGCTCGCGGTCTACATGGGCGGCTCCTGCCTCGCCGGCGGCGCGGACGACCCGATCGGCAGCCGCGCCCGGCGTGCCGCGATCGCCGGCGGCCTCGCTGCGCTCGTGATTTTCACGGTCGGTGGCTTCTGGGTATCGACGATCGAG